>NZ_JBHWLC010000056.1:0-58232 GCF_042730635.1 Streptomyces sp. NPDC059917 | reverse complement strand
CGCTTGTCGTAGGCGGACCGGCCCGTACCCCCACGGGGGTGCCGGCCCGTCCGCCTTTCCGGGCGCGGGGGTGGGGCGGGCTCAGCGCAAGGGGGACGGGGAGGGCAGGATCGTGCGCCGCTGCGGCAGCCAGCACCGGATGACGTCGCGCACGGAGACGATGCCCACCGGCCCGCCGTCCTCCAGCACGATCAGATGCCGGAAGCCGCCGCGGACCATGGCCTCGGCGGCTTCGTTCAGCGTGGCGTCGGGAGTGCAGAACACCACGTCGGTGGTGGCGTGCGCGCTCAGGATCTCGCGGTCGGGGTCGTGCCCCGCGCCGATCGAATTGAGGATGTCACGTTCGGTCAGGATGCCGATGCCGCTGTGTTCCGGATCGAGCACGACGGCCGCGCCGACGTGCCGGCCGGACATCAGGCACGCGGCCTGCCGGAGGGTGTGGGTGGGACCGAGGGTGAGGATCAGGGTGCTCATGGCGTCACGGACAAGCATCATGAAGACAGCCACCTCCTAGGGGTGAGACCCTCCGCCCGGTTCACAAACCCACAAGCGGAGGAGCCCCAGATTCCCACGGACACGGAGTGTCATCAAGAGGGCGCACTCAGTCGCTCTGGCGCAAGTACCCGAGCAGCTCATCGTGCAATACGCCGTTGGACGCCGCCGCGTTGCCGCCGTGCACGCCGTCGATCCCGTCCAGGCCGGTGAAGCGCCCCCCGGCCTCCTGTACGACGATCGCGTTCGCCGCCATGTCCCACAGGGACAGCTCCGGCTCCGCGCAGATGTCCACCGCACCCTCGGCGACGAGCATGTACGGCCAGAAGTCCCCGTACGCCCGGGTCCGCCACACCGCGCGGGTCAGGTCCAGGAAACCGGGCAGCAGCCCGCGCTCCTCCCAGCCGCCCAGCGAGGCGTACGAGAAGGAGGCGTCCGCCAGGGAGCCGACCTTGGAGACCCCGATCCGGGTCCCGTCCGCCGGTCCGCGCCCCGTGTACGCCCCGCCGCCCTCGGCCGCCCACCAACGGCGGCCCAGCGCGGGCGCGGACACCACGCCGACCACCGGCCGCCAGGTGCCGTCGGCGCCCTCCACCATCAGGGAGATCAGCGTGGCCCATACCGGGACCCCGCGCACGTAGTTCTTCGTACCGTCGATGGGGTCCACGACCCAGCGCCGCGGGCCGGTGCCCTCGACCCCGTACTCCTCGCCGAGGATCGCGTCCTGCGGCCGCGCGGCCAGGATGCCCGCGCGGATCAGCTCCTCCGCGGCCTTGTCGGCCTCGCTCACCGGAGTCATGTCGGGCTTGGTCTCGACCTTGAGGTCGAGGGCCTGGAAGCGGGCCATCGTGGCCACGTCGGCGGCGTCGGCGAGCTCGTGGGCAAGGCGAAGGTCATCGTCATACTCGGGCATGGCCGAACAGTATCGACATCGGATCGGCCGGACCAACGGTGTCCACGATCAAGCCGCACACCGGCCGACGGCCGCTCTTGACAGGGTCCGCGCACGCGTCAACCCTGACGGACAGACGAGCGGAGGCGCAGATGCCGGCAGCGCGGGAGTCCTTGCTTGAGGCGGCGGTGGCGGCGCTCGCGGCGCGCCCGTGGCCCGTGGTGCGGATGGTGGAAGTGGCCGCCGCGGCCGGGGTGTCCCGCCAGACCCTCTACAACGAGTTCGGCGGCAAGGACGGCCTGGGCCGGGCGCTGGTCCGCCGCGAGACCGACCGCTACCTCGCCGGAGTGGACCGGGTGCTCGGCGCCGAGGAGGGCGCCCACGAGCGGATGGCCGAGCTGGCGAGCTGGACCGTACGGACGGCCCGCGCGCACCCGTTGTTACGGGCCCTGCTCACCGGCTGCTGGGACGCGCGGCTCCCGCTGCTCGTGCCCGGGCCGCGCCCCGAGGAGCTCACCCGGGCGGTCCGGGACCGGGCCGCCGCCGCGCTGGCGCCGGGGGAGTGGACCGCGTACCGCTGCGAGCTGGTCGTGCGCCTCGCCCTGTCCTACGTCGTCGCGCCCGGCGGGGACGCGCCGCTGGGGGACCTCGGCCTCTTCGGGCCGGGCCGCGGGCTCAGTGCGCCGATCCGGACAGCTGGAGACCGATGACCCCGAGGATGACCAGCGAGATCGAGACCAGCTTGAGGGTGGAGACCAGGTCGCCGAGGAAGACCATCCCGTAGATGGCGGTACCGGCCGCGCCGATGCCCGTCCAGACCGCGTAGGCGGGACCGACGTCGAGCTTCTTCAACGCCATCGTCAGCAGGCCGAAGCTGCCCAGGGCGAAGCACGCGAAGGCGATGGTCGGCCACAGCCGGGTGAAACCGTGGGACAGCTTGAGGCAGACCGCGAAACCGGTCTCCAGGATTCCCGCGACCACGACGAGCAGCCACGCCATGTCGAATGCCTCCCCGCGCTCGTGCGGCCCGGCTCGCGCCGGCGCCACTTGGTGCGATTATGCATTTACCAGACATGGCGTCCGGCAAACCCCGCCGGACGATCGAGCACCGTCCGGCGAAGGCCCGTCGGACGGCCCGTCAGTCGCCCTCGCGGCGCTCACGCGTCTGGAGCAGCCGCCGCAGCGAGTACAGCCGCGCCGGATCCGCGTGACCGTCCTCCACCCACTGGTCCAACGCGCAGTCCACCTCGTCGTGACTGCACGCGCGCGGGCAGCCCTCGGTCCCCGGCACCAGCTCCGGGAAGGCCAGGATCACCCGGGACGGGTCCACGTGGTGCAGGCCGAAGGAGCGCACGCCCGGGGTGTCGATGACCCAGCCGTCCCCGCCCGGCAGCGGCAGCGCGAGCGCCGAGGTGGTGGTGTGCCGGCCGCGGCCGGTCACCGCGTTCACCACGCCGGTGGCGCGCTTGCGGTCCTCGGCGACCAGCGAGTTGACCAGGGTGGTCTTGCCGACGCCCGAATGGCCGACGAAGGCGGTGATCCGCCCGTGCAGCCGCTCGCGCACCCGCTCCGCCGCGTCCCCGGTCGCCAGCTCCTCGCGGTTGGTGACGACGTAGTTCAGGCCGAAGGTCGAGTAGATCTCCAGGATCTTGTCCGCGGAGGTCAGGTCGGACTTCGTGAGCACCAGCAGCGGTTCGAGCCCCGCGTCGTACGCCGCCACCAGACAGCGGTCGATCATCCGGGGCCGCGGCTCCGGATCGGCCAGCGCGGTCACGATGGCCAACTGGTCGGCGTTGGCGACGACCACGCGCTCGTACGGATCGTCGTCGTCGGCGGTGCGGCGCAGCACCGACTTGCGCTCCTCGATCCGCACGATCCGCGCCAGCGTGTCCTTCTTGCCCGACAGGTCGCCGACGATCCAGACCAGGTCGCCGACCACCGCCGCCTTGCGCCCCAGCTCGCGGGACTTCATCGCGTGGATCGTGCGGCCGTCGACCAGACAGGTGAGCCGCCCCCGGTCCACCGTCAGGACGAAGCCCTCGGCGGCGTCCTCGTGCTTGGGGCGGATGCTGGTCCGCGGCCGGTTGCCCTTGGGGTTGGGCCGCTGGCGGATGTCGTCCTCGTCGGTGTGCTTGCCGTACCTGCGCATGACGGTCCCTACGCTCCCGCTCCCGCGAGCATGTCTGCCCACATCCGCGGGAAGTCCGGCAGGGTCTTCGCCGTCGTGGCCACGTTCTCGATCAGCACGCCCGGCACCGCCAGGCCGATCACCGCGCCCGCGGTGGCCATCCGGTGGTCGTCGTAGGTGTGGAAGGTCCCGCCGTGCAGCGGGCGCGGGCGGATGCGCAGGCCGTCCGCGGTCTCGGTGACGTCGCCGCCGAGCGCGTTGATCTCCGCGGTCAGGGCCGCCAACCGGTCCGTCTCGTGCATCCGCAGGTGCTGGACCCCGCGCAGCACCGACTCGGAGTCGGCCAGCGCGGCCACCGCCGCGACGCCCGGGGTCAGCTCGCCGACGTCACCGAGGTCCACGTCGATGCCGTGGATCTTGCCGGACCCGGTGAACACCAGGCCCGCGTCGGTCAGCTCGCACGAGCCGCCCATCTCGGTGAAGATCGCCCGCAGCGCGTCGCCGGGCTGCGTGGTGCGCCGCGGCCAGTCGGGGACGGTCACCGTGCCGCCCGTGATCAGCGCGGCCGCCATGAAGGGCTGCGCGTTCGACAGGTCGGGCTCGACGACCATGTCGCGGCCGAGCAGGGCGCCGGGCGTCACCCGCCACACGTTCTTCTCGCCGCCCGCCTCGGGGGTGTCCACCTGCGCACCGGCCGCGCGCAGCATCTCCACCGTCATCCGGATGTGCGGCATCGACGGCAGGTTGCTGCCCACGTGCCGGACCTCGACGCCCTGGTTGAAGCGCGGGGCGGAGAGCAGCAGCGCGGAGACGAACTGCGAGGAGTTGGTCGCGTCGATCTCGACCGTGCCGCCCTCCAGGGCGCCGCCGCCGTGCACGGTCAGGGGCAGTGCGCCCCGGCCGTCGTCGTCGATCCGGGCGCCCAGGGCGCGCAGTGCGTTGATGACCTCGCCGAGCGGGCGCTCGTAGGAGCGCGGGTCGCCGTCGAAGCGGATGTCACCGGCGGCCAGGGTGGCCACGGGCGGCAGGAAGCGCATGACCGTGCCCGCGTTGCCGACGTCCACCGTCGCGGGGCCGTGCAGGGCCGCCGGGATGATCCGCCAGGCCTCGCCCGTCTCGCCGTCGCCCGCGGAGCTGGAGGAGACCGTTTCCTCGATGCCCACGCCCATGGCCCGCAGCGAGTCCGCCATCAGCTGGGAATCCCGCGAGCGCAGCGGTCGGCGGACCCATCCGGGCTCGGCGGAGAGGGCGGCCAGCACCAGGGCCCGGTTGGTGACCGATTTGGACCCGGGAACGGTGACGGAGGCCCGCACGGGCCCGTCGGCTACGGGGGCGGGCCAGAGGGCGGACGGCGCGGGGGTGTCGGTCATGGCCCTCACTTTAGTTGGTCGGGCCGGACCCAGATCTTGATCGGCTCACACGTCCAGCAGCCAGCGCCCGCCGCCGATCAGCGAACACAGCGAGACGGCGTGGAAGAGGAAGAGCCACATCACCGGGTGCACGTGCGTGAGCCGCCCGAGCTGGTCCGCGTCGGAGTCCGGCGCCCCGCCGCCGCGCCGCTTGTGCTGGAGCTCGAAGACCGGACGTACGCCGCCCAGCAGCAGGAACCACACCACGCCGTAGGCGAACGCGGCCTGCACCTCGGCCGGGGCCAGCCAGGACACGAGCAGGAACGCCCCGCCGGACAGGAAGACCGTCAGCACGCCGTACGCGTTGCGGATCATCAGCAGCATCGCCAGCAGCAGCGCGGTCGCCACCCACAGCAGCAGCGTGATCCGGTGCGCGGCCAGCAGCCAGGCCCCGCCCAGGCCCAGCAGGGAGGGCGCGGTGTAACCGGCGGCGGCCGTCAGGATCATGCCGATCCCGGTCGGTCGGCCCCGGCTCACCGTGAGCCCGCTCGTGTCCGAATGCAGCCGGATCCCGTCGAGCCTGCGCCCGGTGAGCACCGCGACCAGCCCGTGCCCGCCCTCGTGCGCGATGGTCACGGCGTTGCGCGAGAGCAGCCAGAGCGGCCGGGGCACGACCACGGCCAGCGCGACGACGGCCGTGGCGATCACCAGCCAGAGCTCTGGCGCGGTCTGTATGCCGGTGAGCCGGTCCCACAGGCCGGCGGCGGAGAGGGTGTGCGTGTCGTCCACGGGTGGGCCGGCTCCTTGCGGTGGTCATCGGGTGTCATGGCAGTCTGGCAGCCATGTGCGGTAGGTATTGAGGACGCCGACCTAACACGACATCCCCGCAAACCCAAAACACCAGGTCAACGAGGTAGGGCCCCGGAGAGATCCGGGGCCTTTCTCATGCCCGTGCTGGTTCCGTGCTGGGTCCAGTGGGGACTGTTTCGGACCGCTTGGGCCCACTGAGCTGGTGCTGTGCTGACTAGGACGCTCGGCGCACTGGCCGAGGTTCCGGCCCTTGGGGCAGCGTAGGAATTCCATCGCTGCTGGCCGACGTGATCCGGCCGACCGCAACGGTTTCCAGTAGTGGAAACCGGAACCCCTTGCCCCTCCCTCACCCTCCCGACAGCATCGGACCGGACACCAGCGGCGACGAGGGGGAACAGTGGCTACCGAACTGACACGGCTGGTCGGAGACTGCGACGAGGGCGAGTGCCCCACCATCTACGTCACCGATCGGGGCACCCTGGCGTTCCAGGGGGAGGAGATCACCGACCACGGCCGAACCATCCCCGCACACGAAACCATGGTCGAGATCCCGATCGAACTCATCCGGAAGGCCATCCGTGACAACCTCATCTAAGTCCCTGGGGGACTGGCTCAAGGACTTCGAGCAGGAAGCGTTCCGCCTCGAAACGCTGGACGACTACAGCCAGTCCGGCGGGGTCAGCGCCTATCAGGACTTCCTTGCCGGAAAGCCTCAGCCTGAGGACTTCAAGACGGCCGACTGGGTCACCACGGTAGGCAATGCCACTCAGGCCGGTAAGCGAATGTACCGCGTGCACGTCGTCACCCGACCCCTTACGGATTATCTCCGCTTCGAACTCGGCTGGGGCTACATTCGCAACGTGAAAGCAGGGGAAGAGTTCTTCATCCTCGACATCACCGAGCAGGAAAACCCCATCCCGAATGCACCTGACTTCTGGATGTTCGACAACCGCACCGTCGGCGCCATGAGCTACGACAGTGAGGGCAAGTACCTGGGAACGGAATTCACCGGGGATAGTAAGTTGTCAGAGTTTCTGGCTTACCGGGATTTGGCCCTGGCTGCGGCCGTGCCGTTTCCCGAATGGTGGGCACAGTACGGCGAGTGAACAGATCTAGTCTCGGGTCAGCGCTGCGGGCACTGCGGGAGTCCTCCGGAATGGAGGCCAAAGCGGTAGCCCGCAATGCTGCTATGTCCCGCTCCAAGCTCTCCAAGATTGAAAACGGCAACACGTCTGCCAGTGTCACCGACGTTGACTGCATCCTCACCGCCATAGGAGTGTCTGAGGAAGTCAAAGCCGAGTACATGGCAATCGCGCGGGCGGAAGCCACAGAGGTGACCGCATGGCGCCTCGTCCGGCGCCTGGGCTACAGCCGGAAGCAGCAGCAGGTACAGGCTGTGGAAGCCCAAACAAACCTGCTGCGCCTCTTCCAGCCCTCCCTCGTTCCGGGGCTTCTCCAAACCCCGGAATACATTCGAGCCGTGTTCCTCCGGAAGAATGTCACAGAGGTACAGCTAGAGCGCACGATTAGTGCGAGGCTTGCCCGTCAAACCGTGCTCCACTCTGAGGGTAAGACATTCCGGTTCGTCATCACGGAATCTGTACTTCGTTGGCGGATCGTCCCGCCACTTGTCATGGTCGGACAACTCGACCGCATCGTGTCCGTCTCCCGGCTCCCCAACGTTGATATCCGCATTGTTCCGTTGGATGCCCCGCAGGTCGACTTTCCGGGACACTCATTCTCCATCAAGGATGACCGAACAGTAACCATCGAAATGGTTCACGCCGAGACTGTGGTGACCGACCCCCGGGACGTTGCCCCGTACATCACCAAATTCGACGGGTTCGCCGGCGTGGCGCTTTCTGGTGATGATATGCGCACCTTCGTTGAGTCGATCCGCGACGGGTTTTTGCGCGAACAGGAAACTGCCTAGAACCAAGTCTTTTGCTCGTACACCATTAGCGCCGATGCACGGAACGGCAGCGAAGGGGTGCGGCATGGCGCGGGCGGAGAAGGAAGAGATTCCAGAGTTCGACCGGAACGGCTGGGAGTACCTGACCTATGCCCCGGGGCGGACGTGCTCCGCATGCTCCCGCAAGGTCAAGCCCTTGGAGCCGGTACGCCGACGCGTCGAGGACCGCACGTCCGGCGCCCCCGTCACCGTCTACCGGCACAACAAGTGCCCCAGTGCTCGGGCTGTGGCCGCCTGATGCAGGCACGGCTGGATGGCCGCTATGACCTCGGGCCGTGACGCCTGGACCCGACCCGGCAGACACAGGTACGCACCTGATCCCGGGCGTGACCTACTGCGGCACCTGCATCGGGCGCCGAACGGTCTGGTGTGACTACTGCTGCGGGTTCGACTACGAGGCGTGCCACGTGTGCACGCTCGGCCGCCGAAGGTGCCCTGACTGCGCCGGAGGGGACGCCCAGCGCATCCGCTGGTGACGTCGCCCGCAAGCGAGAGGAGGTGCAGCAATGACCGACCCCGGAGAGAAGTCCGGAGGTTCCGGCGGGAGCCAGTTCCCGCCCCCGCCCGCTGGCTGATCAGAGAGGAGCACCACCTATGACGACGATGCTCGAAAGCCCGGTTGGCTTACGGCACGGACGGGACCTCGTCAGTCCCGAGCTGTTCGAGAAGGTGTCCGCGTTCTGTTCGGAGGAGTACGGACACGAGCTGTCCACCGCCCGCCGGATCGTGGACCAGGCCCTTGCCTTCCTGAAGGTCATGGGGGATACCCGCGCGTTCGACATGACCCCGTCGGACGCTGTTGACCCCGGCTGGCACTCGTTCGTGCTCCACACGCAGGCCTACGCCGCGTGGTGCCAGGAGCAGTTCGGGTTCTTCCTGGGACACGAGCCCAAGGCCACTGTCCGCACGCGCCCCCTGATCGGCTCCGTGGTGGACCGAGTCCGGGCCGCCGGGTTCCACGTGGATGACCGGCTGTGGGGCGCGGCCAAGGAGTGCAACCCGCCTGCCTGCTGCGGCGACGGCGACGGCTGCTGATCCATCCGAGAGATGAGCCCCGGACGCGGCCAATGCGTCCGGGGCTCACCCATGAACAGAGGTATACCGCATGCCAGTTGATGAGACTCTCTCAGGACAGAGCAGGGTCACCGTGTTCCGCATGTTCGGCACGGTCTTCGGCTACGCCACGCACTCCCTCGATGATCGGGGCATCGGGGAAGTCGCCGTGGTCGGCCCCCTGACTCCTGGAGTCGAGTGGGGGCGGCTGTGGCAGATGGCCCGGACGATGTGCCGTCCGAACGCAGGCGACGACGAACACGCCCGCTGGATCATGACCCAAGCGAACCGCGCGTTCACCTGCGGCAGTGACGTGGTCGTGAAGCTCGCTGTAGGTACGTGGAAGCTCCAGCGCGGCAAGCGCGCCAACCTGGGTGGGTACGCCCACCGGGACTACCTCTGGACGGGCGCCATGACCGTGGAGGAGGTCACCCCGGAGCAGGTATCCGCGTACACACCGATCTACACGGCGTAGCTTCCGCGGTGGGGCTTTGGTCCTGTGGCCGGCAGGGCCGAAGGGCCTCTGATCACTCCAGGGAGCCCAAGGGGCGATGACCTCGGCTGGTGGGCAGGGAACGAGCCTGGCGGGCCTTCCTGCGGCCTGCTGCGGACTCCAGGGCGGTCTTCTTGTCCGAGTGCCACTGGCAGAGCACCTGGCAGTTCTCCGCGCTGTCCCTGCCTCCATCGGCAAGGTTGTGGATGTGGTCGACAACGGCCCCGGGCGCGAAGCAGGGGAGACCCGTGTCTACGCGGGTGTGCTGGCAGAGGCCGGAGTCTCGACGCCACACAGCCCGACGGATTCCGGGCGACCGCTTTTGCGGGGTGCGCTGATGCCAATTAGACATGAGGCTCGTCCTTTTCGGTGCAGCGGATATCAGGCGTCGGATATTGGTGGTTATGCTTTGTGCACCAATTCCAGTTCTTTGGAGCGGCGGCAGCAGGAGTCTGCTTACCGCGCGGACGTGACGAGTATGCCTGAGTCATTTTTCGGCTAGCCATGGTTCAACCTCCAGATAATGTGTGTCTTGGGATGTTGCATTGCGGTGAAGCGCAACAATAAGTGTGATTAGCCAGGGAAATGGGGCACCCGAGCCGGCTGGTGGCGCCCGATTCAACGTTCCCGGACCCGTACGGGATGGGACCCGCTATGACGCCTCGGCCTCGAATTGAATTCATCTTGGGGCACCCCCCTACCCATGGCACCAATTGTTTTTGCGTGAAAAAGTTTGATTGCTTAAAACGTTTCGCAAGTTTCATTGAAGATCGAAAAATGTTTTGAAGCAGAAACAAAGCGTTTCGTTTGACTTCATCAAATCATTCGTCTCGCTGATCCATCCACCTCTCACCCTCCCTATCCTTACGCCTGCATGTGATGCGCGTGGGTGTGTGCTGTGTGTGATTGAGCGAGGAAAGGAGTCGACACATTCGATCGAACTTCTTTCTTCACTCAACCAACACAATCAATTTTCAACGATTCAAATGATTTTCTTCGAAGTAATTGAGTGCAGCGTTCCACAAGAGCTCATTGCGTCAGGCCTCATCACTTACCACCCATCGAGTGCATACATGGGGTCATCGAGAAGTGATGTCCCGCCCCTTGGGTCGAGGCCACCAACGCCCAACATTTCGTCGGGCGGGGTTGAATCGTCGAGGTTGAATGTGTAGGTGGGGGAATCAAACTGGACAGTCTTCCGGCCTGAGCTATCAATGACGATACGGGGACGGCTCATGGTCAGATCCCCTGAATTCGATACTGCATCGCGTCTGCGAGACTGGCTTCTTCCTCGGCCTTTCGGGCGGCGTGAGGGTCGATCTTCGCCAGCGCTGCACGACTGCTGTAACCCCCCTGCGCTTCCTCGGAGAGCTGCGAGGACATCCAGGGTCGAATACCGTCTCCAGGAGTCATGGCAGCCTCTACAGAGGCGAGAGACTCCCGAAGTGAAGCGGGATTTCCTCCATGCGGGTCCAGCCCGCCGAACCCGAGGCTGTTGCGTTCCTGGATAGGCTCGAACGGGACCCCGTCGAAATCAGAGAAGGCATCCGGCAGAGAGTCCAGGATTTCGTCACGCTCGGCCAAGGCAATTCGCAGGCCGGCCAGGCATTCCAGGGCAGCCGTATTGCGGGCCTCGGCTTCCTTCTCGGCCCACTTCCGATAACCCTGAGTAGCGCGGAGCCGGGAGACTTCGGAAAGGAGCTTAGAGGCCGCTTCGGCGGCCTTCTCAGCCGCCATGGGGATAACAGTCTCAAGCTTGTTCAGGGACCGATGTGCGTCCGCTAGAGCCTTCTCGTCAAGCTCGGGATAGTCGGGGGCATCTTCACCGTGGGAGACAGCTTCAGATACCGCAGCCTCATAGTCGGCCACGATGGTCCGGCGCTTGCTGATGACATCCCGGAAATTGCCAATAGCCGACTCGTGGGCGTCCGCATTCTTGGACAGGTATGCGAGCATGTCGTCAAGAACCTTTGCCGCGTCCTTCACGCCCTTGTCATCCTTTACGTGGGGGGCGTGGGCGGCCGGAATGGCGGGAATCTCGAAGATCGGCCGGAGTGTGGGGTCTAGTTCATCGATTCGGCTCCCAATCTGAGAAATTTCACTGTCGTGACGGTGGGAATCGAGCCGAGCTACTCGTAGGGCCACCTGATCCGAGGTTTCCCAATCGAACTTCTGATCGTTAACAAACCCGGCGATGTTCATTACTTGTTCTCCTTGATCTCTGCCAGCTTGGCAGCCTTGATTTCTTCGATGCGGTCCCGCGTGTGCAGGGACTCGGTGATTTCTGTACCTCGGGTGTGGGCTAGCTTCACGAACCCGGACTGGAAAGGGTCTTCGCTCTTTTTTGAGATCCCTAGGAAGTCGCCTTCAGGGCGGTGATAGGCCTTTACGGCACCCTCTCGGGTCTGGACGAAAGAGACACCGACTAGTGCACCGTTTGTGCTTGCCTTGGCAGGATCGGCAGCGACAGCGAATTTCAGAACCGGCGCGGTGTAGATGAGGAACTCACCGCGAGGCACGTTATAGGTGCCGTCCTCGTTCTTCGAGTACGCGACAGGGTGTTTGAAGAACACTGCCCGGCATCCGTCAGCCGGTAGGAGTGTCAGAGACATCAGCACTCGCCACCAATGAGGTCTTCAGCGAATACGTTGCGGGTGGTCTGTCGAATGTTGGGGCATCCCTTAGCGTGCCGGTTGATCCGGTACTCGTCACTGTTGGGAATGGCAGCAGCCCAGAAGGCCGTCTCATAGTCGGGGGAGCGAGCCCCCGGACATTCAAGGAGACAGCCCGATTCCTTGAAGTTGAAGAACATTCGGTTACAGCGCTGCTGGTAGTTCATATCTTGATCCTCACGATCTTGTGCTGTCGACGCCAGTTCTGGTTGTAGTCACGGAAGCATTCCCGGCACCATCGCTGGAATCCGTCTCGCCTTGCCGTGCATCGGCTGAATTCGGTGTGAGGCTTCTGGCGCTCGCACCGCTGGCACTCCTTCATTGGGGAATGCCTCCTCTCTGTTTTAGTAAAACCCCTCACTACTTAATAGACGTTGCGCAGCCCCGATCTGTGAAAGCCGTACAGGATTAAGGCCTAAGGTCCCCAGCCGGGCGGGCCTAAGGGCTCGCCGGCCGGGAGCGGATCGACAGGAGGCCACCTAGGGCACCCCGAGCCCTCGTAGCGCACTCGGAGGCCAAGAGTCCACACAAGGCGCCCACAGGGGCACACAGGGCCCTTGCTGGTCCAGGGCATGAAAAAGCCCCCGGGGCAGGAATCCGGGGGCGGTTCACTGAGAGGAGCATGGAGATTCGTGGGGATCTCCGAATAGGTGGTTCAAGCAGGTGGGGTTACAGGTAGGTAGATCAGGAGGAGAGACAGGAGGAACACGACTGCCTACTTCCGACTGCTCAGGAGGATTAGCTATAGGCCTAGGCCACCTTTCGGAGGTGGCCATAGATGAGATCTGAGCTACAGCCCGAATCTTCTCGGGCTGGTTCTCTGTTCTATCTACTGAGTACTTCGCTCTTACGGCTTCGTACTCCACACTTCCTACTTCCTTCTTAGTGCCTTCTGGGGAAGGCTGTACTGAGGCAGTTTGGGTCACAGCCGGAGTAAGCGGCTGTCCTGTGATGCTCTCCTCCAAATATTCGTACTCGTCCCGCAGTACGGCCGGTATCGAGAGCTGATACTGATCAGCACGCTTGACCTTGCCCACGTGGGTGAGCCATCCGCGCTTCTCGGCATTCTTGAACACCTTGGCCAGTCCGTGCCCATTTCCGGTGTGGCCCATCTTTCCGGCGAGAGTCACTTTCCCGACCGCAGCTTTTCCGGTCTTGCCGTTCACGTGGCGCATCCACAAGATGAGTGCCGAAAAGCTTTTCCCGAACTCCTCCGGGCTAGGGGCCGACTCTTCGAGCTGGTCGGCAACCATTCGCATCCACCACACCTGAGTGTCGTAATTTCCGGTCAAGAGATACCTAGATTCCATGGAGCTCAGCGCTTTCTACGGCGAAGGGCCCCGGCACTATTACCGGGGCCCTAGTGGTTGTCTTGTCTGGGAAGGGTTAGATACTGATCAAGTCTCCGGACGCATCGCGTTCTGCTGCATACAGGCATTCCGCTGCCTCCTCTTCACCATGCTGCCGCAGATATGCGACAGCTCGATACAGCATGTCTTCTGCTCCCGCTTCGAAGGCTTCGTCAAGTTCTAGGTCGGTCACGCCGTGGTCTCCTGCTGGTCAATCCAGCGGTCAAGGTCATTGGGTCGGCATCGCAGTTTCTGTCCGATCTTCTTGAACGGGATTCCTTGCGACTTGTGGTTGTCGTAGATCCATGAGCGAGGCACTGCGAGCACGCGGGCCACGTCTTCAATCGTGAGGAGCTGAGTCATGCAGCCATCTCCAGAGGGATGGCAAAGGGGATGGCCAGACGGTAGTAATGATCAAATCCGATTCCGTGGCGGGCAGTCTTGAGGAGCCAGCCAGTGCGGGCACATTCAAGGAGGAAGCCTCGCGCCTTCCGGTAGCTGCAAATTTCGCTGGCCAGAGCAGAAGCGGAGATTACGGTCTCACGGCCACCGTTCTGGCCGACCAGATAGGAAATTTCCATGGCGATAAGGCGCTCCGTGTGGGTGAGCGGCTCTTCGAATCCGATTTCGCGGACCCACTTTTCGTGGTCCGAGGTCGTGACGAGGGCAAAGTCGATCGCGTTCATTCGATTCTCCGTGTGGGAAAGGCCAGCTGGCCTGTGGTGACTGAGTGTTCAGCCGGCATTCAGCGCAGAGTGACGGCGCGGAGGGGGCGCAGTAGGGACGTCGTCGCCCTGGCGCCCCGCCCTGTGGCGATCCGGTCCGCTTCGGCCCGTCTCGTTCTCAGCTTGCACCAGTCGATACGTATCGGTCAACTTCGGACGTATCGATACGTCCACGTGTATGGTGTGGGGCATGGATGAGATGTCGTACCGGCGCGGGTCGGTGACTGTGACTGCCAAGTGGGACGCGGGCAAGCTCGTAGACCTACGGATCAGCGCAGACGAGGGAGCGCAGATCAGTGCTGCGGAGCTGCACCGGGCGGTGGCTCATGTCGAGACAGACATGCAGGCCGACGCTCACGCGGTGCCACTGCGCAGGAGCCGAGGAGTCGATACGTCTCGGCCGCGCCTCACGCCGGATGAGTTGCAAGCCCGGTTGGATCGCGAGGCTGCCCAGGAAGCGGAGTGGCTGATTGTGAGCAGAGAGCTACTCGACGCCTTCCGAGAGGGCAAGTCGAGCCCTGTCTACCTCGCCACTTTGGCCAAGGCCTTCCAGTTCCTCTCACCCGCCGGTGGGGGCGCGAGGGTTGGCGACTCGATGCGCTGGTCACGAATCGCGAAGGCGATCGACCGGCAGACGAACACGGCCAAGATGCACTTGGTCGAAGCCAGGAAGGAGGGCTACCTCTCCGACTCCGGCCAGATGACAGACAAGGCCCGACAGGTACTCAGCAAGTAGCGCCGCGCTCCTGCCACGTGGCACGGCAACGGAAGATCAGCACCACCCATGGCTACGACGTTCCAGAAGTGCAAGACCGACCCGAAGAGCAAGGATCATCCGTGCGCACAGACCCGCTGTAAGCACACGTGGACCGTTCGGTACCGGGAGCCCGGCGGCCGGGCCGGACGGCAGCGAGAGAAGAGCTTTCCGACCAAAAAGCAGGCCGAGGACCACGGCCTGAAGATGGAGAACGACAAGCGTGAGGGGACCTATCTCGACCCCAAGCGCGGGGCCGTGCCCGTCAAGGTCTACGCCGAGAAGTGGGTGGCGCGTCAGCATCTGGCCGTTGGTACGGAAGGCGTCTACGACCGGGCGTTCCGGCTGCACATCTTCCCCGCCCTCGGACACCGGCTGCTCTCCACCCTCCGGCCTGAGGACATAGAGACGCTCGCAAGCGAGATGACGGCGGCAGGGCTCACCCCGAACTCTGTCGACGCCTACATGACGCCCCTGCGGTCCGTGTGCAAGGCAGCCGTGAACAACGGCGACATCGGCCGTAACCCGTTCATCGGCGCTAACCTCCCGAAGCTGCCGAGTAGGGCCGTGGACGACAGGCGGCTTCCGAACGGACAGCAGATCCAGGACATCGCAGATGAGTTCCGTCCCGAGTTGGCACTCTCCATCTGGCTCATGGCTGGGCTCGGATTGCGTACCGGGGAAGTTCTGGGCCTGAGGCTCAGTGACTTCGACGAGGACCGTGTGAGGGTCCGCCGTCAGATCACCCGGGGCAAGGGTGGCCGGGGCCTCCTGGTGGGGCCGCTCAAGCACCGACGTGAGGGCGACTGGCGGGACGTGCCACTCCCGACGAACATCCGTGACGCTGTGGCCGCGCACGTAGCCCAGTACGGCACAGGACCGGACGGGGCACTGTTCCAGACCCGTACCGGCAACCACGTGGCTACCTCGGACTTCGCCACGCACTTCCGGAAGGTGGTCAGGCTCCTGGACTTCTCGTGGTCGCCCCACGATCTCAGGCACTGGTTCGCCTCTACGGCGCTCAGCAGCGGTCTGCCACTCTTGGACGTGTCCAGGTGGCTGGGGCACAGGAACATCAGCGAGACGGCTGATACGTACGGGCACCTGACACCGGACAGCACCGGACGGGCGATCCGGGTGATGGATGTAGCGATTTCTCAGCACCGTGCTGGTTTGGTGCTGGATGTGGCCGCGTGACGTAGCGTTCGCGCAGGTCAGAGGGGTGGGTCTGAATGTGCGGAAGGTTTGCAGCGAGTCGTGGGCCGGAGGAACTGGCGGCCGTGTTCGGGGTGGAGCGGTGGGAGCCCGCCGAGTCCCTGGCCCCGGACTGGAACGTCGCGCCGACGAAGGAGGTCCTCGTCGTCCTCGACCGTCCACTGAAAGACGCGGCCGAGCGGCGTCCGGTTCGCCAGCTGCGCCGACTGAAGTGGGGGCTGGTCCCCTCCTGGGCCAAGGCCCCCGAGGGCGCCGCCCGGATGATCAACGCCCGGTCCGAGACCCTGCACGAGAAGCCGTCCTTCCGCCGCCCCTTCGCCCGGCAGCGCTGCATCGTCCCCGCCGACGGCTACTACGAGTGGGTCACCGCCCACGACGAGCGGCAGCTGGAGGTCGAGGGGAAGAAGAAGCGGGCCCGCAAGCAGCCCTACTTCGTGCTCCCCGAGGACGGCTCGGTCTTCGCGATGGCCGGGATATACGAGTTCTGGCGCGACCGGACCCTGCCGGACGAGCACCCGCTCGCCTGGTGGGCGACCTGCTCGGTGATCACCGCCGAGGCCGAGACCGGCCCGCTCGGGGTGGCGCCCGCCGAGGGGCCGCGCTCGCTCTCCGACATCCACCCCCGGATGCCGCTCATGCTGACCCCGGACCGCTGGGACGCCTGGCTCGACCCGGCGCGCACCGACGAGGCCGAGCTGCGGGCCCTGCTGGCGCCGCCGCCGGGCGGGCGGATGCGGGCCTATCCGGTCTCCACCTCGGTCAGCAGCGTCCGCAACAACGGGCCCGAGCTGCTGACCGAGCTGGAGGCGCCCGAGGAAGCCACGCTGTTCTAGGGCTCCGATCCAGGGCTCCGACGGCTCCGGCTTCCCGCAGGATGGGGGCATGAGCACGCCTACGCAGCACGTCCAGAGCGTCGACACCCCGGCGGGCGGGGCCCGGATCACCTGGCACCCGGCGGCGCGGCCGCGGCTGGTGCTGGCCGTCGGCCACGGCGCCGGCGGCGGGATCGAGGCCCGGGACCTGGTCGCGCTGGCGGCCGCGCTGCCCGCCCGGGGGATCACCGTCGCCCTCGTGGAGCAGCCCTGGCGGGTGGCCGGGAAGAAGGTGGCGGCCGCGCCGAAGGTGCTGGACACGGGCTGGCGGGCGCTGTGGCCCGCGCTGGGCGGCCCCGGCCTGCCGGTGGTCGCCGGCGGGCGCAGCGCGGGGGCCCGGGTGGCCTGCCGCACCGCAGCCGAGCTCGGGGCGGCCGGGGTGCTGGCCCTGGCCTTCCCGCTGCACCCGCCGGGTCGGCCCGAGAAGACCCGGCTGGACGAGCTGCTGGGCGCCGGGCGGCCGACGCTGGTGGTACAGGGCGGCCGGGACCCCTTCGGCGGCCCCGCGGAGTTCCCGGCTCCGGGCGCGGGGGACACGTACCGGCTGGTCGAGGTGGCGCACGGCGACCACGGCTTCGCGGTGCCGAAGCGGGCGGCGACCACCCAGGAGGAGGCCCTCGCGGTGATCACGGACGCGGTGGCGGACTGGCTCGCCGACCTGCCCCTCTGAGGCCCGTCCGGGACCCCCCCCGGAGACTTTTCCGGGGCCCCCGCGCGACCCCGGTTCCGGGGCGCGTCCCGGGTCGACCTGACACATTCCCGGAGCGTGTGGGGGCGTGTGCGCGACGTCGTATTCGAGCCTTTCCGGAACTGCGGGGAAACTCCCCGGGCGCCGGGGAATGCCGTGCCCCGGCCCCGCTGTTGTGCGGGATGTCGGAACGTACGGAATCTCGCCGGAGGAGAGGGAGCGCATGACCCAGGTCATCAGTCAGAACCGTCCGCAGGCCGCCAGCGGCCTGGAGTGGACGGTGCTGCCCGGGTCCAAGCACGGTGCCCCTCGGGCGGCGGATGGCCGGGAAGGTCGACTATTCTCCGATTCGAGCGGGTCCGCTTTCGGAGTCGCCACGCTGTCGGAGGAGGTGGGTCCTGTCGCTGGGACCGACGAAGGCCACGCGGAGGAGACGACCCCGGAGCGCAATGCGCGCTTCGAGCGGGACGCCCTCGGCTACCTCGACCAGATGTACTCGGCCGCGCTGCGCATGACGCGCAATCCGGCCGACGCCGAGGACCTGGTCCAGGAGACGTATGCGAAGGCGTACGCGTCCTTCCACCAGTTCCGCGAGGGCACCAACCTCAAGGCGTGGCTCTACCGCATTCTGACCAACACCTTCATCAACTCCTACCGCAAGAAGCAGCGCGAACCCCAGCGCAGCGCGGCGGAGGAGATCGAGGACTGGCAGCTGGCGCGCGCCGAGTCGCACATGTCGACCGGTTTGCGTTCCGCCGAATCGCAGGCGCTCGATCACCTGCCCGATTCGGACGTGAAGGAAGCGCTCCAGGCCATTCCGGAAGAGTTCCGCATTGCCGTCTATCTCGCGGACGTAGAGGGCTTTGCCTACAAGGAGATCGCGGACATCATGGGTACACCCATCGGTACGGTCATGTCGCGACTCCACCGTGGGCGCCGCCAACTCCGCGGAATGCTGGAGGACTACGCCCGCGAGCGCGGGCTGGTCCCCGCCGGCGCGGGAGAGTCGAACGACGGGAAAGGCTCGGGCTCATGAGCTGCGGAGATCCGCACGAGACGGAATGCTCTGAGGTCTTGGACCACTTGTACGAGTTCCTGGACCGCGAGATGCCGGACAGCGACTGCACGAAGTTCGAAACGCACTTCGGCGAGTGCAATCCCTGCCTGGAGAAGTACGGCCTGGAACAGGCCGTGAAGAAGCTGGTCAAGCGCTGCTGCGGGTCGGACGACGTACCGCAGGACCTGCGCTCGAAGGTGATGGGCCGGATCGAGCTGATCCGCTCGGGACAAGCCGTACCCGATCACGACGTGACGGCGGCGCCGACGAGCCCCGCCACTCCCGCCACTCCGGCGACGGGCTGATCCCTTTCCGAGGGAACGGGTGCCCCCGGAAAGCGACTTCGTTCACCCGAAGGTGCTAATCCAGGGGCCTCCGGACGGCCCAACACGCGAATGTGGCCCGCTCGCCGCGGGCCACACCTATTCTCCCCTTCCGGTACCGGTTGTTTTTCCGTGCCCGGCTCGAAGGTTCTGGGGGAGGAGAGCGCCATGCGGGGACTTCCGCCGGCGGCGCGCGCCTACGTCCTCTGCGCCGTCCTCGGCGCCCTCGCCTGCGTCCTGCCCGCGCTGCTCGGCTCCGGCACCCCCCGGGCCGCCGTCGCGCTGCTCGCCGTCCTCTACCTCGCCTGCGAGCTGGCCAAGGTCTGCCCGCGGCTCGGCGGGCGGGCGCCCGAGGGCATCGGGGCCTTCTTCCCCGTCGTCCTCGCCGCCGTCTTCCTGCTGCCGCCCTCCGCCGCCGCGCTGGTCGCCCTGCCCGGCGCGCTCGCCGGGGCCGCGGCCGAGCCGCCCGCCGCGGTGCGCCGGGTCTGGCACGGGGCGCAGCAGGCGCTGGCCGCCTGGGCCGCGGGAGGGACGTTCGCCCTGCTCGGCGGTCCCGCGGCGCTCGGCGGCGGCGCCCGCCCCGGGGGAGCGGTCGCGGACTTCCCCTACGTGATGCTCCCGGCGGCCCTGGCGGCCGTCGTGTTCTGCCTGGTGCTCACCGCCCTCGAAGCGGGTGTGCTGGCCACCGCCGAGCGGCGGCCGGCGGCGACCGCCTGGCGCGCGCCGCTCGCCCTCTCCCTCGCCCCGCACTGCGTGCACGGCCTGGCGGGGCTGATGATGGCCGTCCTGTGGCGCAGCCCCTACGGCCCGCCCGCGGCGCTGCTGGTGCTGCTGCCGATGTACATCTCCTGCTGGGTCTTCGCCCAGTACCACCACGAACGGGCGGCCCACCGGGCCACCATCCGCGCCCTCGTGCAGGCCGTGGACCTCAAGGACCGCTACACGCGCGGCCACAGCGAGCGGGTCGGCCAGGCCTCCGCGATGATCGCCCGCGAACTGGGCATGGCCGAGGACCGCCTGGAGGTGGTCCGGATCGCCGGGATCCTGCACGACGTCGGCAAACTCGGCGTGCCCACGCGGCTGCTGCGCAAGGACGGTCCGCTGACCCCGGAGGAGCGCCGGATCATCGAACTCCACCCCGAGTACGGGCACGAGATGGTCCGCGGCATCGGCTTCCTCGGCGAGGCCCGGTCCGCGATCCTGCACCACCACGAGCGGGTGGACGGCTCCGGCTACCCCTACGGCCTGAGCGGCGGGCAGATCCCCGTCCTCGCCCGGGTGGTGGCGGTCGCCGACGCCTTCGACGCGATGACCTCGACCCGCTCCTACAGCCGGGCCCGGCCGGTGCCGACGGCGCTGGGCGAGCTGGAGCGCTGCGCCGGGGCCCAGTTCGACCCCGACATGGTGGGCGCGCTGGTGCGGGCGATCGGCCGGCACGGCTGGCACCCGGCGGTCACCTCGGACGAGGAGCTCCAGGTGATCCCCCGGTCCGCACCGGCGGCGGCCCCCGCCGCAGCGCCGCCCGCGCCACCCGCGCCGACGGGGCTGACGGGGTTGCCGGGGCTGCCCGCCCAGAACGCCGAGTCCCGGGCGCACAGGGACGCCGGCGGAGCCACCACCGGCCCCGGAGGGACCGGATGAGGGACCGGGGCGCCAAAGCCGTCCGCGCGGCCGCCGCCGCGCTCACCGCGACGGCCCTCGGGCACACCCTGTGGAACGGCGTGAGCGGCCCCGGCACCGCCCTCGCCTTCGGCCTGCTCATCACCCTCGGCGAACTCGCCCGCCGGGATCCGCCCGGCCCGAGCCGGCACCCGGGGTTCGGTCCGCCGCGGGCCGGACCCCTGCGGGCCGAGGACCGCCAGCCCGCGCCCCTGGGATCCGCCGCGGCCCTCGCCTACGCCCTGCTCGGGGCCGACGCGGGCCTGCCCACCCACCACGGCGCGCTCCAGGTCGTCGCCGTCGTCTTCGCGGCCGCCCTCGCCGGGATCGCCGTCCAGGTGGTCCGCGGCCGCGGACCCGCGCTCGACCACGTGGCCCGCCGGATCCTCACCGTCGGCTTCGCCGCCGCCTGCTTCCAGCCGCTGCACAACTCCGGGCGGCTGGCGGAGCAGGTCGGCCGGGGCCCGTACCTGGTGCTCTTCCTGCTGCTCCTGCTCGGCCTCACCGCCCTGTGCGACGCGGTGCTCGCCGCCGCGCTGGCCGGACTGCGCACCGGATGGCCGTACGGACCGCTGCTGCGGGACGAGCTGCGCGCCCTGCTCGGCATCGGCTCGGCGATCTGCGCCACCGGCGTGGTGATGGCCCTCGGGGTCGCGGTCGCCGGGCTCTGGGCGCTCCCCGTCCTGAGCGTGCCCCTGCTGCTGACCCAGATGTCCTTCCGCCGGATCGACGCCGTCCGCACCACCTACCGGCAGACGATCACCTCGCTGGCCCGGGCCACCGAGATCGCCGGCTACACCCGGCCCGGGCACGCCCGTCGGGTCGCCGCCCTCAGCTGCGCCGTGGGCCGGGAGCTGGGCCTGTCGCAGCGGGAGCTGACCGTCCTGGAGTACGCCGCCCTGATGCACGACATCGGACAGCTCTCCCTGGTCGACCCGGTCCCCGCCGGGGCCACCGCCCCGCTGCCCGCCGCCGAGGCCCGCCGGATCGCCGTGCTGGGCGGTGAGGTGGCCCGCCAGACCGGGGTGTCCGCCGAGGTCGCCGTGGTCGTGGAGAGGCAGGCCGAGCCCTACCGCGACCAGCCGGTCCTGGCCCGCATCGTGCGCACCGCCAACGCCTACGACGACCTGGTGGGCGGCACCCGTCACCCGGGCGGCTCACTGGCCGCGCTGGAGCAGCTGCGCCTCGGCACGGCCCACGACCACCATCCCGACGTCGTCGAGTGCCTCGCGTACGTTTTGCGGCGGAACAGTTCGAGGCGGGATGGTGCCCGCCTGGAGCGGCCGAAACGGGATGCGCGGGGGCGCGGCGGACGTGCCAGAGTTGTACCTGGCCGACCTGGGTAACCCATGGGTAATGAGCGGCCGTATCCGTGGGCATGGTTGGATGCGAAGTGAGAGTGTCCGCAAGGCTGCACTGTTGCATCGTTGGACCGGCAGGCGGGAATCGTGAGGATCTTCGGGAAGGTACGGCATCGGCCCTCCGCCTCGTGGCGGCAGGCCACCGACCGCGCGTTCACGCTGATCGGCGACGGGCGGTACGAGGACGCGGGCGCGCTGCTCACCAGAGCGGCGGACCTGGAACCCTGGCTGTCCGAGTCCTGGTTCAACCTGGCCCTGCTGCACAAGTTCCGGCACGACTGGGAGCAGGCGCGGGCCGCGGGGCTGCGCGCCGTGGCCCTGCTGGACCGCGAGTCGGGCGCCCCCGACTGGTGGAACGTGGGCATCGCCGCCACCGCCCTGCAGGACTGGCCGCTGGCCCGCCGCGCCTGGCAGGCGTACGGGCTCAAGGTGCCCGGCGAGGCCAACGGATCCGGTGAGCCCGTCGGCATGGAGCTCGGCAGCGCGGCGGTCCGGCTCTCGCCCGAGGGCGAGGCCGAGGTGGTCTGGGGCCGCAGGCTGGACCCGGCCCGCATGGAGGTCCTCTCGATCCCGCTGCCCTCCTCCGGGCGGCGCTGGGGCGAGGTCGTCCTGCACGACGGGGTCCCGCACGGCGAGCGCGTGACCTCCGCGGGCCCCTCCTACCCGGTGTTCGACGAGATCGAGCTGTGGGCGCCCTCGCCGGTGCCGACCTGGGTGGTGCTGCTGGAGGCGGCCACCGAGGCCGACCGCGACGCCCTGGAGCAGCTGGCCTCGGACGCGGGCTTCGCCGCCGAGGACTGGTCCTCCTCGGTCCGGCTGCTGTGCCGGACCTGCTCGGAGAGCGAGATGCCGAGCGGCGAGGGCGACGGTGACCAGCTGGATCCGCACGATCACAGCGAGCCCGGTCACCCCGGACCGCTCGGCCACCGCACGGCCGGATCCGGCTCCCTGTGGGTGCCCGAGCGCGAGTGCGGGATCGCGGCACCGCCCGGACTGGTGCGCGGACTGCTCGACGGATGGGTCGCCGACAGCCCCGACAGCCGCGAGTGGCGGGATCTCGAAGAAGTCTGCTGACCGGGGGCCGTAGGCTGTACGGGCACATCGGTGACCTAGGGAAGGCGTACGGCGGACATGGCGCAGCAGGAGAACGAGGTCGTCGAGACCGTGAACGACGGATACGTCGTGGACACCGAGGACTGTGCGGAGCGCGAGCTGGCCCACCGCGAGCGCGGCACCGCCCGCCCGATCACGGTGGTCGGCAACCCCGTCCTGCACCGCGAGTGCAAGGACGTCACCGAGTTCGGCGACGAGCTGGCGCGGCTGATCGACGACATGTTCGCCAGCCAGAAGGCCGCCGAGGGCGTGGGCCTGGCCGCGAACCAGATCGGCGTGGACGCCAAGGTCTTCGTCTACGACTGCCCCGACGACGAGGGCAACCGGCACACCGGCGTGGTGATCAACCCGAAGCTGGTCGAGCTGCCCGCCGCCGCGCGCGTGCTGGACGACTCGAACGAGGGCTGCCTGTCGGTCCCGACGGCCTACGCCGCGCTGGCCCGCCCGGACTACGCGGAGGTCGAGGGCCAGGACGCGCAGGGCAACCCGATCAAGGTGCGGGGCACCGGCTACTTCGCCCGCTGCCTCCAGCACGAGACGGACCACCTGTACGGGTACCTGTACATCGACCGCCTGTCCAAGCGCGACCGCAAGGACGCCCTGCGCCAGATGGAAGAGGGCACCCCGCGCTACGAGACGGTCCCGAACGCGTAGGACCGTACGACGGCACGACGAGAGGCCCCGCTCCGGGAAGAGGAGCGGGGCCTCTCGGCGTCTGCCGGGTCACGGGCGGGCGTGGCCGATGATCGTCCAGCCGGTGTCCGTGGCGGAGGCGGTGGCCGCCGTGCCGCCGAGCATCAGGGCGGCGAACGCGAGGGCCGTGAGCGTGCGGAGCGTACGAGACATGGGAACCCCTGTGGGTCGGCTGCGGGGCCCGGGGGCCGGGCGCTGTGCGGCGGGTCCGGGCCGGGTGGCCCCCACCGTACGTCAGCCCGTGTTGACGGATGGAGGCGGATCAGGCCAAAGGAAGGTCTGGTTCCGGTCAGTGGGTCACGTGCGGGGGACACGTACCGGCCCCGCACGTACGAAGGGGCCGGGACACGACGGTGCGTCGCGTCCCGGCCCCTCCGCGGGTGCCGCTAGAAGTCCTCGTCCAGATCGACGGTGCCCTCGACCGCCACCTGGTAGGCCGACGGGCGGCGCTCGAAGAAGTTGGTCAGCTCCTGCACGCCCTGCAGCTCCATGAAGGAGAACGGGTTCTGCGAGCCGTAGACCGGCGCGAAGCCGAGGCGGACCAGGCGCTGGTCCGCGACGCACTCCAGGTACTCGCGCATCGACTCGGTGTTCATGCCCGGCAGGCCGTCACCGCACAGGTCGCGGCCGAACTGCAGCTCCGCGTCGACGGCTTCCTTCAGCATGTCGACGACCTGCTGCTGGAGCTCGTCGTCGAAGAGCTCCGGCTCCTCCTTGCGGACCGTGTCCACGACCTCGAAAGCGAAGTTCATGTGCATGGTCTCGTCGCGGAACACCCAGTTGGTGCCGGTCGCCAGGCCGTGCAGCAGGCCGCGCGAGCGGAACCAGTAGACGTAGGCGAAGGCGCCGTAGAAGAACAGGCCCTCGATGCACGCCGCGAAGCAGATCAGGTTCAGCAGGAAGCGACGGCGGTCGGCCTGCGTCTCCAGCCGGTCCAGCTTCTCGACCTCGTTGATCCACTTGAAGCAGAACTGCGCCTTCTCGCGGATCGAGGGGATCTCCTCCACCGCGTCGAAGGCCGCCGCGCGGTCGTCCGGGTCGGGGAGGTAGGTGTCGAGCAGCGTCAAGTAGAACTGGACGTGCACGGCCTCCTCGAACAGCTGGCGCGAGAGGTACAGGCGCGCCTCGGGCGAGTTGATGTGCTTGTACAGCGTCAGCACGAGGTTGTTCGAGACGATCGAGTCGCCCGTCGCGAAGAACGCGACGAGACGGCCGATCATGTGCTGCTCGCCCGGGGTCAACTTCGCCAGGTCGGCGACGTCCGAGTGGAGGTCGACCTCCTCGACGGTCCAGGTGTTCTTGATCGCGTCCCGGTAGCGCTCGTAGAAGTCCGGGTAGCGCATGGGACGCAGGGTCAGTTCGAAGCCCGGGTCGAGCAGGTTCTTCTTCTGGGTGGAGCTCATTACTGGCAGGCCTCGCAGGACTCGGGGTTCTCAAGGGAGCAGGCGAGCGCCTCGGCGTCGGCGTCGGCCTGCGGGAGCGCCACCGGGGTGGCGGCCTGCGCGGCCCGGGCGATCTTCGTCGCGGGGCGCGAGCGCAGGTAGTACGTGGTCTTCAGACCCTGCTTCCAGGCGTACGCGTACATCGAGGAGAGCTTCCCGATGGTCGGCGTCTCCAGGAAGAGGTTCAGCGACTGCGACTGGTCGAGGTACGGCGTACGGGCCGCCGCCATGTCGATCAGACCGCGCTGCGGGATCTCCCACGCCGTGCGGTACAGGGCGCGCACGTCGGCCGGGATCCAGCCGAAGCCCTGGACCGAGCCGCTGGACTCGCGCAGCGCCTCGCGGGTCTGGGCGTCCCAGACGCCGAGCTTCTTCAGCTCGTCCACCAGGTAGGCGTTGACCTGGAGGAACTCACCGCTGAGGGTCTCGCGCTTGAAGAGGTTCGAGACCTGCGGCTCGATGCACTCGTACACGCCGGCGATCGAGGCGATGGTCGCGGTCGGGGCGATGGCGAGGAGCAGCGAGTTGCGCATGCCGGTCTCGGCGATCCGGGCGCGCAGCGCGTTCCAGCGCTCCGGCCAGTACTGCGTGGCGTCCGCGTAGTGGTCCGGGTGCAGCACGCCGCGCGCGGTACGGGTCTGCGACCAGGCCGGCACCGGTCCGTGGCGCTCGGCCAGGTCCGCGGAGGCCTCGTAGGCGGCGAGCATGATGCGCTCGGCGATCTTCGTCGACAGGGCCTTGGCCTCGGCGGAGTCGAAGGGCAGGCGCAGCTGGAAGAAGACGTCCTGCAGGCCCATCGCGCCCAGACCCACCGGGCGCCAGCGGGCGTTGGAGTTGCCCGCCTGCTCGGTCGGGTAGAAGTTGATGTCGACCACGCGGTCCAGGAAGGTCACGGCGGTGCGGACGGTCTCGTCCAGCCGCTCCCAGTCCATCTCGCCCGTCTCTGCGAGCACGAACGCCCCGAGGTTGACCGAGCCGAGGTTGCAGACCGCGGTCTCGCCGTCGTTGGTGACCTCGAGGATCTCGGTGCACAGGTTCGAGGAGTGGACGACCTGGCCCGGCTCCGCGGTCTGGTTCGCCGTGCGGTTGGAGGCGTCCTTGAAGGTCATCCAGCCCTGGCCGGTCTGCGCGAGGGTGCGCATCATCCGGCCGTACAGGTCGCGGGCGGGCATGGTCTTGCGGGCCAGGCCCGCCGCCTCGGCCTTGTGGTAGGCGGCGTCGAACTCGTCGCCCCACAGGTCGACCAGCTCGGGCACGTCGGCCGGGGAGAAGAGCGACCACTCGGCGTCCGCGTTCACGCGCCGCATGAACTCGTCCGGCACCCAGTGGGCGAGGTTCAGGTTGTGCGTGCGGCGCTGGTCCTCGCCGGTGTTGTCGCGCAGCTCCAGGAACTCCTCGATGTCCGCGTGCCAGGTCTCCAGGTAGACGGCGGCGGCGCCCTTGCGGCGGCCGCCCTGGTTCACGGCGGCGACGGAGGCGTCGAGGGTCTTGAGGAACGGCACGATGCCGTTGGAGTGCCCGTTGGTGCCGCGGATCAGGGAACCGCGGGCGCGGATGCGGGAGTACGACAGGCCGATGCCGCCCGCGTGCTTGGAGAGGCGCGCGACCTGGTGGTAGCGGTCGTAGATCGAGTCCAGCTCGTCGAGCGGGGAGTCCAGCAGGTAGCACGAGGACATCTGCGGGTGCCGGGTGCCGGAGTTGAAGAGCGTGGGGGAGGACGGCAGGTAGTCGAGGCGGCTCATCAGCCGGTAGAGCGAGGCCACTTCCTCGACGGCCTGGACGCTGTCGTTCTCGGCGAGGCCGCAGGCCACGCGCAGCATGAAGTGCTGCGGGGTCTCGACGACCTGACGGGTGATCGGGTGGCGCAGCAGGTAACGGCTGTGCAGGGTGCGCAGGCCGAAGAAGCCGAAGCGGTCGTCGGCGCCCTCGGCGCCCGCGTGCTCGACCAGCGCGTTCAGGCGGGTGGCGTGCGCCGCGACGAACTCGGCGGTGCGGTCGGCGATCAGGCCCTCGCGGTGCCCGACGGCGACGGACGCCGAGAAGGAGGTGGCCCCCTGGCCCGCGGCCTCTTCGGCGATCGCCAGCGTCAACAGACGGGCGGCCAGCCGGGAGTACTGCGGGTCCTCCGAGATCAGGCCCGCGGCAGCCTCGGTCGCCAGCCCGCGCAGCTCGGCCTCGTCGGCCACGGCGCTGCGGCCCCGCAGCGCGGCGGCGGCGACCCGGCCGGGGTCGGTGTCGGCCAGGTCGACGGTGAGGTCGGTGAGGGTGCGCAACAGCGCGGCGCCAGGTCCCTCGGTGGCCTCGGGCTGGGCGGACTCGGCGCGCGGTGCGGCAGGCGCGATGGTCACGTGGGGGGCTCTCCCTCGCTCGGCCCGGAAGGCTCGGAGGGTGGAAGCGGAGGGCGGCCATGCGCGCGTTCGGACGCGCGCATCCGGGCAGGCCGGTCGCGCGTCAGCACATGGCGTCCACCGGCCCAACCACGAGGCCCGGACGTGTCGGCGTCCGGACCGGTCGGTCCGGGCGCGCTGTCGGCAGGTCCTCGGACTTGCGGCAGCCCCAATGGGTGATTGGGTGCGTTTCATACCGTTGCGGGACAGTTCCGGATTCGCACCGGATTCCCCTGCGGCGACAGCGAGCACGAGCATACATGTGGGGGCCGCCCCGTGCGCGACCCCCCACATGTTGTGTCGGCGTGGCTACAGCTCCGCGCGGTACGTCAGAAGGGGGACGCTCGGGACCGGTGCCCAGTCCCGTTCCGGGGTCCGGGTGAATCCCAGCCGCCCGTAGATCCTGTGGGCCCCCAGCATGGCCGCTTTCGTGGACAGGACCAGGTGGGTGACGCCCTCCAGGTCCCGCGCGCGGTCCATGCAGGCCCGCACCAGGGCCTCGCCCGCGCCGCGCCCGCGGGCCTCCGGCGCGACCGCCAGCATCCGGAATTCCGCCTCGTGGGGACCGGCGATCTCGGCAAGCGGACTGCCGGGTGCGGCGAAGGTCACTCCGCCGAGCAGCCGACCGTCGTGCACGGCGACGAGCACCTCGGCCTCGGCGGCCCGCGCGGCGACGTCGCGCAGCACGGCCGCGTAGAAGGCACCGCTCTCGGCGCTCAGCAGACCGTCGTCCAGGTAGGCCCGCGCGGTGATCTCGCCCAACTCTTCGTACTCGGCGGGCAGCGCCGCCCGGATGGTGATGTCCATGGCGTCGAGTGTGCAGGACGGGTGTCGGCGCCCGGCGCTATCGTCGGAAGGAGCACCGTCGAGGAAGGCGAGCGAGGCATGCCCGTGATGACCGACCGGCCCCACATGACGACCGAAGAGTTCGAGGGCCTCGCCCTGATGGCTCGCAGCCGGATGGAGGGGGCGCGGCTGGAGTTCATCGACGGGAAGCTGAGGAGCAGGGCATTGCCGGACGGCGACCACGGGGCGATCATCGAGTGGCTCACGCGGATCTGCATGCAGCACCGGCCCGAACTCTGGTTGTACGCGGGGCAGGGGATCAAAGCGGACCAGTATCGGGCCGGCCGGGCCATTCCGGATGCGGCGCTTGCTCCTTCGGGGGCATTCGCCGGGCAGGGCGAGTGGGCCGACCCCGAGCCGGTGCTCATGGCCGTCGAGGTCACATCCTGGGACTCCGACACCGACCGGCGCGACCGGATCGAGAAGCCCCGTGCCTACGCGGCGACCGGCATTCCGATCTATCTGCTGATCGATCGGGACACATGCCAGATCGTGGTGCACAGCGAGCCCGACGGGCAGCGGTACGAGCTGGTGCGCACCCTTCCCTTCGGCAAGGACGTCGTGCTCCCCGACCCCGTCAACATGACCCTTCCCACCGAGCCCCTCAAGGACTGGGTGCGCTGACCCCGCACATGACGGCAGGGCCCCGCCGCGGGTGCGGCGGGGCCCTGCCGTCGTGCGTTCAGCAGCAGCGGAAGCCCTCGCGGGGGTCCGCCTCGCGGGAGTCGGTGCGGGCCCGTTCGAAGTCCCGGCGGGTGGGGACCTCGGCGTGCGGGTCGTGGCCGCGCGCGTGGGCGACGTAGCGGTCGTAGGCGGACTCGCCCGAGAACTCGCGGACGTAGAACCGGATCCGGCCCAGCGCCGCCCGGAGGCGGCTCACGTCACCGGTTCCTTGACCCGGCCACCGCCCGTGTCCAGGCCCGCGGCGGCCAGCTCCGCCTTCTCGTCGGCCGTCGCGATCAGACCGGCCGGTGCGATGATCTTCGACTCGGTCCACGGGACCTCCGAGAGCGCGGTGCCCTGCGGGTCGCGGACGGCCTTGACGCAGGTCCGGACCGCGTCCAGCAGGACGATGACGATCAGGATCGCGAAGACGGCGGAGAGGACCCCGTCGACCGTGGCGTTGGTGACCACGGTGTGCATCTGGTCCATGTTCTTGGCGGGCTTGAGGACCTTGCCCGCGTCGATGCCGTTCACGTACTTGTCACGCTGGGCGAAGAAGCCGATGGCCGCGTCGTCCGAGAAGATCTTCTGGTAGCTGGCGGTGAGCGTCACGGCCACGTCCCAGGCCAGCGGGACGGCCGTCACCCAGGCCCACTTGAGCCGCCCCGACTTCACCAGCAGCGTGGTGCAGACCGCGAGCGCGACGGCGGCCAGCAGCTGGTTGGCGATGCCGAAGAGCGGGAAGAGCTGGTTGATGCCGCCCAGCGGGTCCTTCACGCCGACCCACAGGAAGTAGCCCCAGCCGCCGACGACGATCGCGCTCGCGAACCAGACGCCCGGCTTCCAGCTGACGTCCTTGAAGGACTTGTGCACGTTGCCCAGGGTGTCCTGGAGCATGAACCGGCCGACCCGGGTGCCCGCGTCGACGGTGGTCAGGATGAACAGGGCCTCGAACATGATGGCGAAGTGGTACCAGAACGCCTTCATGGCGGTGCCGCCCACGACGGACGAGAAGATCTCCGACATCCCGAGTGCGAAGGTCGGCGCGCCACCCGTGCGGGAGAGCAGGCTGGTCTCGCCGATGTCCTTGGCCGCCTGGGTCAGCGCGTCCGGAGTGATCGAGAAGCCGAGGCCGCCGATGGCCTGGGAGGCCTCCAGGGCGGTGGCGCCGATCCGGCCGGTCGGGGCGTTCACCGCGAAGAAGAGGCCCGGCTCGATGATGCAGGCCGCGATGACGGCCATGATCGCGACGAAGGACTCGGTCAGCATGGCGCCGTAGCCGATGACCCGGACCTGGGTCTCCTTCTGGATCATCTTCGGGGTGGTGCCCGAGGACACCAGCGCGTGGAAGCCGGACAGCGCCCCGCACGCGATAGTGATGAAGACGAAGGGGAACATCGAACCGGCGAAGACCGGGCCGTCCCCGCGGGAGGCGAATTCGGTCACGGCGGGCATCTTCAGCGTCGGCATGGCGATGACCACGCCCGCGGCCATCAGCCCGATGGTGCCGACCTTCATGAAGGTGGAGAGGTAGTCGCGCGGGGCGAGCAGCATCCACACCGGCAGCACCGAGGCGAGGAAGCCGTACCCGACCATCCAGATGACCAGCGTCTCCTTGTCGAGCGTGAAGACGTCGGCGAAGGAGGACTCGGCGACCCAGCCGCCCGCGACGATGGCGAGCAGCAGCAGGGCCACGCCGATGAGCGAGACCTCGGTGATCCGACCCGGGCGCAGCACCCGCAGGTAGAAGCCCATGAAGAGGGCGATCGGGATGGTCATGCCGATGGAGAAGACGCCCCAGGGGGAGTCCGCCAGCGCGTTGACGATGACCAGGGCGAGGACCGCCAGCAGGATGATCATGATCATGAAGACGGCGACCAGGGCGGCCGCGCCGCCGACGGGGCCGATCTCGTCCCGGGCCATCTGGCCGAGCGAACGCCCGTTGCGCCGGGTGGAGAAGAACAGGGTCACCATGTCCTGGACGGCGCCCGCGAAGATCACTCCCGCGACGATCCAGATGGTGCCCGGCAGGTAGCCCATCTGCGAGGCGAGCACCGGGCCGACCAGCGGGCCCGCGCCGGCGACGGCCGCGAAGTGGTGGCCGAAGAGCACCCGGCGGTCGGTCGGGTGGAAGTCGACACCGTTGTCGAGGCGTTCGGCCGGGGTGGCCCGGGTCTTGTCCACCTTCAGCACGCGCTCCGCGATGAAACGCGCGTAGAAGCGGTAGCCGATGGCGTACGAGCCCAGGGCGGCGGCGAGCAGCCAGGCGGCGGAGATCTCCTCGCCGCGGGAGAGGGCGAGCACGCCCCAGCCGACGGCGCCGACGAGGGCGACCGCGGCCCAGACGGCGATGGACTTCGGGGTGAGCGCCCCGCCTCCCGACCGCCCGGTTGTTGTTTGGGGTCCAGCTTCCGGCATGATCCTCGTCCCCTCGTTGATCATCTGCGTGAGCGCAGGGAATCTACGGGGACCGCCCGGTGAACGAAAGCCCCCGTCCGCATAGCGGTACGTGAGTCAACTACGGTTCGCGGGGCGGGTCGACGCCGCGGGGCCTCGAACGTATAACGATGGAGCGGCCGCGGCCAGGGGGTGCGGGCCGGGAACGCGGGGGCGTGCGCGTCCCCGGCCGAAAACGTGCGGTGGCGCGGGCGGTGCCGTGGCGCGGGCGGTGGAGCTCAGACCGCCGGTCGCTTCAGGCGGGCCACGAACTTGTAGCGGTCGCCGCGGTACACCGAGCGCACCCACTCCACCGGTTCGCCGTCGGCGTCCAGGGAGTGCCGGGACAGCATCAGCATGGGCAGACCGACGTCGGTGCCCAGCAGCCCCGCCTCGCGCGGGGTGGCCAGCGAGGTCTCGATGGTCTCCTCGGCCTCGGCGAGCCGTACGTCGTACACCTCCGCCAGCGCGGTGTAGAGCGAGGTGTACTTGACCAGCGAGCGGCGCAGCGCGGGGAAGCGCTTGGCCGAAAGGTGCGTGGTCTCGATGGCCATCGGCTCGCCGCTCGCCAGGCGCAGCCGCTCGATGCGCAGCACCCGTCCACCGGTGGTGATCTTGAGTAGTCCGGCGAGGGTGTCGTCGGCCGTCACGTACCCGATGTCGAGCAGCTGGGAGGTGGGCTCCAGGCCCTGCGCCCGCATGTCCTCGGTGTAGGAGGACAGTTGGAGCGGCTGGGAGACCTTGGGCTTGGCCACGAAGGTGCCCTTGCCCTGGATGCGCTCCAGTCGTCCCTCGACCACCAGCTCCTGGAGGGCCTGGCGGACGGTGGTCCTGGAGGTGTCGAACTCGGCCGCCAGGGTGCGCTCCGGAGGCACCGGGGTGCCGGGCGGCAGGGTCTCGGTCATGTCGAGCAAGTGCCGCTTGAGTCGGTAGTACTTGGGCACACGTGCGGTGCGAGTGGCTGCCCCGCCTTCCGGCTCCGTGGTCGCCCCTTCGGTGGCCATCGCCGCCCGCCTTCCCGACTCCAGTTTCGCTGCCGTCACCGGCTCCTCCGATATGTGCGGTCACATCGTGACACGGGCCGCGGGGCGGGCCTTGCCCGCACCTCAGGTGTCGGTCCGGTAACGGACCGATCACCCGCTCATTAGACCCTTGACACCCCTAAAGGTCTAGGCCAAGCTCCGACTACTGGTCTAAACCAATATGGATCAGATCCCGGCCCCACGTCAGGTACTTCGCGTATGTCACCGCGGCGGGCAAGGGAAGTGCAGGCAGGCATCCCTGAGGAGGGTGGCGTGAAGCGCAAGCTCATCGCGGCGGTTGGAGTCGCGGGCATGGTTATCGGCCTGGCGGCGTGCGGTGGCTCCGACAGCAAGGGGGGCACCGAGACCGACAAGGCTTCGGGTGCCAAGGAGCTGACCGTCTGGTTGACGGTTGACGCCCAGAACAACTGGCCCGACCTGGTGAAGGCGGCCGACGACGCGATTGTCGCGAAGCACCCGGGTCTCACGATCAAGCACGAGTACTACGGCTGGCCGGACAAGAACGCGAAGCTGGACGCCGTGCTCGCCACGGACAAGGCCCCGGACGTTGTCGAAATGGGCAACTCCGAGATGATCGGCTACATGTCGACCGGCGCCTTCTCCGAGCTCGACGCGTCGAAGTTCGACAACTCCGGCACCTGGCTGGACGCCCTGAAGGAGTCCGTCACTTACGACGGCAAGAACTACGGCGTCCCCTACTACGCCGGTGGCCGCGTCGGCACCTGGCGCAAGGACCTGGCCACCGAGGCCGGCGTCACCGCCGCCCCGAAGACCTGGGCCGAACTGACCGGCGCCCTGGACAAGATCCAGACCGCGAAGGGCGACAAGTTCAGCGCCCTCTACCAGCCCTCCCCGGACTGGTACGCCGCGATGTCCTTCGTCTACGACGCCAACGGCAGCATCGCCAAGAAGGACGGCGACAAGTGGAAGGCGAACCTGTCTTCCCCCGAGTCGCTGAAGGGGCTCAAGCAGTACAAGGAGCTCCTCGACAAGTACATGCACGCGGACAAGACCAAGGACGAGTCCGACCGTCCGGTCGTCTTCGGCCAGGGCAACGCCGCGGCGATCTTCTCCGCCGGCTGGGAGGGCGCTGACGCGGCCACCCCGAAGAACGACAAGGTCGGTGGCCTGAAGGACAAGGTCGAGACCTTCGTGATGCCCGGCCCGAACGGCAAGGCCCTCCCGGTCTTCCTCGGCGGCTCGGACCTCGCGGTCCCGTCCAAGTCCAAGGCCAAGGACATCGCGGCCGAGTGGATCAACGTCTTCACCGGCGCGCAGGGCCAGAAGGGCCTGATCGCCAAGGGCAACCTGCCCAACAACAAGACGGACCTCGCTCCGCTGAAGTCGGACCCGAAGACCCAGGTGGCGGCCACCGCGGCCGAGTCCTCCTGGTTCGTCCCGACCGCGCCCGGCTGGGGCCAGGTCGAGAAGGGCAACCTCCTCAAGACCATGCTCGTGGAGATCGGCACCGGCAAGAAGACGGTCGAGGCCGCGGCGAAGGACGCCGACGCCGCGATCGACAAGGTCATCAACACCAAGTGACCTGAGTGAGCAGGGCCCCGCCGGACCGGCGGGGCCCTGCTGCCCGTCAAGAGAGGGACCTCCGAGGAGCACGCGATGAGTGCCGCACAGACAACCACCGCCGATCTGCCGCCGGCGGAGCAGAAGCCTTCCACCGCAGCGAAGACAGGGAACGCGGGCAAGCCGGGAGGAACGGGTCCCCGCAAGGGCTCCGGTTCGACCCCCTGGCTGCTGCTCGCCCCGTGCCTGCTCGTCATCGCGCTCGTCATGGGATACCCGCTCTACAGACTGGTGTCCCTCTCCTTCCAGAGCTTCGGCAAGTCCGAGCTCTGGGGCTTCAAGGAAGCCCAGTTCGTCGGCTTCGACAACTTCTCGAAGGTCCTCGGTGACGGGGTCTTCTGGGCCGTCGTGCTGCGCACGATCGTCTTCGCGGTCGGTGCGGTCATCCTGACCATGGTCATCGGCATGCTGATCGCGCTGCTGCTGCAGAAGGTCTCCGGCTGGGTCAAGGCCCTCATCAACATCGCGCTGGTGGCGAGCTGGGGCATGCCCATCATCGTCGCCACGGCCGTCTTCAAGTGGCTCTTCGACACCAACTACGGCGTCCTCAACTACATCCTGAGCAAGCTCCCCGGCGTGGACATGATCGGCCACAACTGGTTCGCCAACGGCCCCCAGGGCCTCGCGGTGATCATGCTCCTGGTGGTCTGGGGCGCGGTGCCCTTCGTGGTCATCACCCTGAGCGCGGGTCTGACGCAGGTGCCCAAGGAGCTGGAGGAGGCCGCGCGCCTCGACGGCGCCGGTGCCTGGGGCGTCTTCCGCCACGTCACCCTCCCCATCCTGAAGCCGATCATCGTCATGCTGACGACCCTCTCGGTGATCTGGGACATGGGTGTCTTCCCGCAGGTCTTCGTGATGCGCAACGGGAACCCCGAGGCCGAGTTCCAGCTGCTGACGACCTACTCGTACCAGCAGGCCTTCGTGGTCAACGACTACTCGGGCGGCTCCGCCATCGCCCTGGTGACCGTCCTGCTGCTGCTCGGTGTGGTCGCCGTCTACATGCGCCAGATGCTCAAGATCGGAGAGGTGGAATGACCGCCACCACCGCGACCCCGCCCACCGCGACCTCTTCCGCCGCGCGCCCCGCGCCGAAGGCGAGCCGGAAGAAGTCCAAGCTCGGCTGGAACCTGGGCGGCCTGCTCGTCTTCGCCGTCGTCGGCTTCCCGGTCTACTGGATGCTCAACACGGCCTTCAAGCCGGAGAAGGACGCGATCGACCCGCATCCGAAGTTCTTCCCCACCACCTTCACGCTGGGGAACTTCAAGCGCGCGCTGGAGATCGCCGACTTCTGGGGCCCGGTCGGCCGCAGCCTGATCGTCTCCACCGTCGTGGTCTTCATCGGCATCGCGGTCGGCATGCTGGCGGCCCTCGCCATCTCCCGCTTCGCCTTCCGCGGCCGCAAGGTGGTCATCGTCGGCATCCTCGCCGTCCAGATGATCCCGCTGGTCGCGATGATCATCCCGGTCTTCCTGCTGCTGAACGACCTCGGTCAGTACGACAAGCTCACCGGCCTGATCATCACCTACCTGACCTTCATCCTCCCCTTCACCGTCTGGACGTTGCGCGGCTTCATCGTCAACATCCCGAAGGAACTGGAAGAAGCGGCCATGGTCGACGGCTGCACGCCGACCGGCGCCTTCATCCGGGTGGTCTTCCCGCTGCTGGCCCCCGGCATGGTCGCCACCTCCGTCTACGCCTTCATCCAGGCGTGGAACGAGTACCTCTACGCCCTGATGCTGATGAGCCAGCAGAACCAGACCGCGACCGTCTGGCTCGGCAACTTCACCACCAAGCACGGCACCGAGTTCGCCCCGATGATGGCCGGCTCCACCATGATGGCGCTGCCGATCGTCGTGCTGTTCCTCCTCGTCCAGCGGAAGATGGCCGCGGGTCTCACCGCCGGCGCTGTGAAGGGATAACGGACCCATGACTGTCCTCGCAGAACGCACCGACACGATCACCCGTGACGCCCTCGCGGTGCTCCAGCCCGGCTTCGAAGGCACCACCGCCCCCGCCTGGGTGCTGCGCCTGGTCGGCGAAGGCCTCGCCTCCGTGGGCCTGTTCGGCCGCAACATCGTCTCGGCCGAGCAGCTCAGCGCGCTCACCGCCCAACTGCGGGCCGTGCGGGACGACGTACTCGTCGCGATCGACGAGGAGGGCGGTGACGTCACGCGCCTGGAGGTGCGCGGCGGTTCCTCCTTCCCCGGGAACCTGGCCCTCGGCGCCGTCGACGACACCGCGCTCACCCACGACGTCGCCCGCGAGCTGGGCCGGCGCCTGGCCGAGTGCGGGGTCAACCTCAACTGGGCACCGTCCGCGGACGTCAACTCCAACCCGGACAACCCGGTCATCGGCGTACGGTCCTTCGGCGCCGAGACCGATCTCGCGGCCCGGCACACCGCCGCCTACGTCGAGGGGCTCCAGGCCGCCGGAGTCGCCGCCTGCACCAAGCACTTCCCGGGGCACGGCGACACCAACGTGGACTCCCACCACGCGATGCCCCGCATCGACGCGGACCTCGACACCCTCTACGCCCGCGAACTGGTGCCCTTCAAGGCCGCCATCGCCGCCGGGACCAAGGCCGTGATGAGCGCGCACATCCTGGTGCCCGCGCTCGACCCGACCCGGCCGGCCACCCTGAGCCCGCAGATCCTCACCGGCCTGCTGCGCAAGGAACTCGGCTACGAGGGCCTGATCATCACCGACGGCATGGAGATGCAGGCCATCGCCGCCACCTACGGCATCGAGCGGGGCACCGTCCTCGCCATCGCCGCGGGCGCCGACGCGATCTGCGTCGGCGGCGGCCTCTGCGACGAGGCCACCGTGCTCGGCCTGCGCGACGCGCTCGTCGAGGCCGTCCGCGAGGGCGCCCTCCCGCAGGAGCGGCTCGCCGACGCCGCCGCCCGGGTGCGCGCCCTCGCCGCCTGGACCCGAGAGGTCCGCGAGGCCGGGGCGCCGGGCGCGCGGCAGGAGGGGAGCGCGCCCGGCATCGGTCTGGAAGCGGCCCGCCGCGCCCTGCGGGTGAGCGGCACCCGGTCGCCCGTGAGCGCGCCGTACGTCGCGACGCTCGCGCCCGCGCCGAACATGGCGGTGGGCGACGAGACCCCCTGGGGCGTGGCGGCGGCCCTGGCCGAGCTGCTCCCCGACACCGCCTCGGGCGAGTTCGGGGAGGAGTCGCCGGTGGAGGAGATCCTGGCGGCGGCGGGCGACCGTACGGTCGTCGCCGTGGTCCGCGACGCGCACCGGCACGGTTGGATGGCCACGGCCCTGGACGCGCTGGTCGCGGCCCGGCCCGACACGGTCGTCGTCGAGATGGGGCTGCCGCGGGAGCGCTCGCGCGGCGCGCTGTACATCGAGACGCACGGGGCCTCGCGGGTCTGCGGACAGGCAGCGGCGGAGGTCATCGCGGGGGCCTGACCACCCCCCGCGTACGCGGAAGGCCGGGCACCCGTCACGGGGGCGCCCGGCCTTTCGTGCGTTCACCTGCCCACGGACTACAGGCCCTGCCAGGCGGGCTTGTTGGCGAAGGTGTGGCGGAAGTAGTCGGCCAGCTTCAGCTTCGAGGCGGCGGCCTCGTCGACGACGACGGTCGCGTGCCGGTGCAGCTGCAGCGCGGAGGCCGGGACCAGTGCGGACAGGGGGCCCTCGACGGTCTGCGCGACCGCTTCGGCCTTGCCCTCGCCGGTGGCCAGCAGCACCAGGTGGCGGGCGTCCAGGATGGTGCCGATGCCCTGGGTGATGACGTGGTGGGGGACCTGCTCTATGTCGTTGTCGAAGAAGCGCGCGTTGTCGACGCGGGTCTGCTCCGTCAGCGTCTTGATCCGGGTGCGGGAGGCGAGGGAGGAGCAGGGCTCGTTGAAGCCGATGTGCCCGTCCGTGCCGATGCCGAGCAGCTGGAGGTCCACGCCGCCGGCCGCGGCGAGGGCGCGGTCGTACGCCTCGCAGGCGCCCACGATGTCCTCGGCCGAGCCGTCGGGGCCCATGAAGGAGGCCTCGGACAGGCCGAGCGGCTCGACGACCTCGCGCAGCACGACGGCGCGGTAGGACTCGGGGTGCCCGGCGGGGAGGCCGACGTACTCGTCGAGCTGGCAGATCCGGGCGCGGGAGGCGTCGACCTCGCCGGCCTTGACCTTGGCCGCGAGGGCCTCGTAGATGGGCAGCGGGGTAGAGCCGGTCGCCACGCCGAGCAGTGCGTCGGCCTTGCGGCGGACGAGGGCCGCCATGGCCTCCGCGATGAGCTCTCCGCCTGCCCTGGCGTTCGGGACGATGACAACTTCCACGCTTTGCCTGCCGATCTGAGAAGGTACGTGTGGTATAGACCAATCTAGCAGAGCCGTGCCCTTCTGCCGCCTCCCATGGTGAGCCGTTTCTCCCCACCCGTCCTGCGGAACGACGCCCCCACGGGGGCGCCCCACCTCAGCCTCGCCGGCGAGGCTGGATGGTGGCGTGCCCGGGCGGGGTTTGGGGTGGCGGGGGAGACTGGGGGGATGGAACGACCCGGGACGATGATGGCCGCCGAGATCGGCCAGCAGCCCGCGACCTGGCAACGCATCCTGACCCACGCCGCCACCCCGATCCGCGAAACCGCCAGGGCCATCGCCGCGCAGCGCCCCCGCTTCGTGCTGCTCGCCGCCCGCGGCAGCTCCGACCACGCCGCGCTCTACGCGAAGTACCTCCTGGAGGTCGACCACGGCCTGCCCTGCGGGCTGAGCTCGATGTCCACGGTCACCGCCTACGGCTCCCGCCCCCGCCTCGACGGGGTGCTGGTCATCGTCATCAGCCAGTCCGGCGGCTCGCCCGACCTGATCGCCTCCGCCCTCGCCGCGCGCGCCGCCGGCGCCGTGACCCTGGCCGTCACCAACAACCCCGACTCCGGGCTCGCCGCCGTCTGCGAGCACCGCATCGACGTACTGGCCGGCCCGGAGAAGGCGCTGCCCGCGACCAAGTCGTACACCGCCTCCCTCCTCGCCCTGTACCTCTTCAGCGAGGCCCTGCGCGAGGCGGACGGCGTCCCGGCGGCCCGCGGGCTGCCCGCGCTCGCCGAGGAGGTGCTGGCCCGGCGCGACGAGGTGCGCACCCTGGCCGCCCGCTACCGCTTCGCCGAGCGCATGGTCGTCACCTCGCGCGGATTCGGTTACCCGACCGCGCGCGAGGCCGCCTTCAAGCTGATGGAGACGACGTACATCGCCGCCCTCGCCTACTCCGGCGCCGACCTGCTGCACGGCCCGCTCGCCATGGTCGACAACATCTTCCCGGTGATCGCGGTGGTCCCCGACGGACGCGGCGGCGAGGCCCTGCAACCGGTCCTGGACCGGCTGCGCGGGCGCGGCGCCGACCTGTGCGTGATCGGTTCACGGGCCCGCGTCGCCGCCGCGACCAGCGGATTCGCACTGCCGGGCGACGGCGTCCCGGAGGCCCTCCAGCCGCTGCTGGAGATCCTGCCGCTCCAACTGCTGGCGCATGAGGTGACCATCGCCCGGGGCCAGGACCCGGACGCCCCGCGCGCCCTGGCGAAGGTCACCGAGACGCATTAGAGCGAGAGCTAGAGCAGGGCCAGCTGGAGCCCGCCCGTCGCGTTCAGGTGCTGGCCGGTCACCCAGCGGGAGTCGGCCGAGGCCAGGAAGGCCACCACGTCGGCGATCTCCGCCGCCGTGCCCACCCGGTCGAAGACGGAGCGGGAGGCGGCGTGCGCCCGGGCCGCCGGATCGGCGAGCCAGGCCGCGTTCAGGTCGGTCTCGGTGATCCCCGGACCCACCGAGTTCACGGTGATGCCGCGCGGCGCGAGGTGCGCGGCCAGCGAACGGGTCAGCGCGTTCACGGCGCCCTTGGCGGTGATCGTGGCCAAGATGGCCGGCAGCGCGATGTCCGGGGTGCCCGTCACGTTCACGATCCGACCGCCGTCGCGCAGCCGCGCCAGCCCGTGCTTGATGACGAAGAACGGCGCCTTCGCGTTGACCGCCTGGACCCGGTCCCAGGTCTCCTCGTCGGTGTCCTCGATCCCCGCGAAGGTGGCGGCCCCCGCGTTGTTGACCAGGATGTCGACGCCCTCGGTGTGCTCCGGATGCGCGTCGTACGCCGCCCAGAGCGCCTGCGCGTCGCCCGGCACGCCGAATTCCGCGCCGATGGCGAAGGCCCGACCGCCCGCCGCCGTGATCGCGGCGACCGTCTCCGCGGCCGCGTCCCCGTCGCGTCCGTAGTGCACGGCCACGAGCGCCCCGTCCCGCGCCAGCCGCTGCGCCACCGCCCGTCCGATCCCCCGACTACCGCCCGTGACCAGCGCCGTCCTACCTTCGAGCACGCCCATGGGTGCCCCCCTCCGCAATCGCTAGTGGTCGCTACAGAAAGGACCGTACCAGATTCCGTAGCGCCCGCTATAGAATCGGGGCATGGTGACCGGACAGCGCGGCAGGCCCCGCTCCTTCGACCGCGACGAAGCCCTCGGCAAGGCGATGTTCGCCTTCTGGGAGCGCGGCTACGAGGCGACCTCCATCGCGGACCTGACCCGCGCCCTCGGGATCGGCGCGCCCAGTCTCTACGCGGCCTTCGGCGACAAGCGCAAGCTCTTCGACGAGGTCGTGGTGGTCTACGGCAACCGGTACGCGGACTTCGCCGCGGTGGCCCTGGGCGAGGAGCCCACGGCCCGCGCGGCCGTGGCGCGGATCCTGCACGAGGCCGCCGAGGTCTACACCGACCCGGCCCACCCGCCGGGCTGCATGGTGATCAGCGCGGCCGTCAACACCACCGCCGACGAGGTGGCCGAAGCGCTGCGGGTGAGGCGCGAGGCGAACCTGACGTTGTTCGAGAGCCGGATCCGGGCGGACGTCGCCACCGGAGCGTTGCCCGCGGACACCGACGCGGTGGCGCTGGCCCGGTACTGCGGGGCGGTGCTCCAGGGGATGTCGCAGCAGTCGCGCGACGGGGCGACCCGGGCGGAGCTGGAAGCGGTGGCGGCGCTCGCGATGGCGGCCTGGCCGGAGGAGTCCTCGACGGCCCCGTGACGTTCCTCTGGGCCACGGTGCCGGGACGGGACCCTCAGCCCGTCCGGCACCGTAGCCCGGAGTACTAACGGCCGGTCGGGTGTGCGGTGCCCGGCGGCCGGTGGGAGGTGCCGACGCGGTCAGGGCAGAACGCGCGGCTTACCTCGATCCGTCCTCCTGTGCGGGGAGGGCGGAAGCTCTTCTGCAATTGTGGACTAGACCAATCTGTTCTGTCCATCCAATGGCGGGTCCTCGGATCCCGTCACTTCCTCCAACATTACGCGGAGTCGACCGCTCCTGGGTACTCCTGGGTAATCCCGGTGGGGAAAGTCATGGCCCGAGCCCGGGGTACCCTCGCAGCGTGCCCTCCATGAACGACCTCGTACGCCAGCACACCGCTCTCAGTGAAACCGACCTGGAGTGGCTCCATCTGCTGGTCTCGGAGTGGCAGCTGCTCTCCGACCTCTCCTTCGCGGACCTCGTGCTGTGGGTTCCCACGCTGGACGGCGCCCGCTACGTCTCGGTCGCCCAGATGCGCCCGAACACCGGTCCGACCTCGTACCAGGACGACATGGTCGGCCACCTGGTGCCGCGCGGCCGCCGCCCGCTGCTGGACGCGGCCCTCGACGAGGGCCGGATCGTGCGCGAGGGCGACCCGGAGTGGCGCGAGGAGGTGCCGGTCCGCGTCGAGTCGATCCCGGTCCGGCGCGAGGGCCGCGTCCTCGGCGTGATCGCACGCAACACCAACCTGCTCACTGTGCGTACACCCAGCCGACTGGAGCTGACCTACCTCCAGTCCGCCTCCGACCTCGCCCAGATGATCGCGGCGGGCTCCTTCCCCTTCCCGGGGCAGCAGGTCGACATGGACGCCTCGCCCCGGGTCGGCGACGGCCTGATCCGGCTCGACGCGGACGGCGTGGTGACCTACGCGTCCCCCAACGCCCTCTCGGCCTATCACCGGCTCGGCCTCGCCTCCGACCTGGTGGGCCAGCACCTGGGCAACACCACCGCCGAACTCGCCCCCTCCCGGGGCCCGGTGGACGAGGCCCTGGTCAAGCTGGCCAGCGGCTGGGCCCCGCGGGAGACCGAGGTCGAGGGCAGCACCGGGGTCATCCAGCTGCGCGCCATCCCGCTCAAGCCCAAGGGCACCCGGATCGGCTCGCTGGTCCTGTGCCGCGACGTCACCGAACTGCGCCGTCGCGAACGGGAATTGATCACGAAGGACGCGACCATCCGGGAGATCCACCACCGGGTGAAGAACAACCTCCAGACGGTGGCCGCGCTGCTGCGCCTACAGGCCCGGAGAATGGATTCGCCGCAGGGGCGCGAGGCGCTCAACGAGGCGGTGCGACGGGTCGGTTCGATCGCGATCGTGCACGAGACGCTGTCTCAGAACCTGGACGAGCGGGTCGAGTTCGACGAGATCGCCGACCGCGTCATCGCGATGGTCGCCGAGATCTCCCCGGGCAACGTGGCCTGCCGCCGCACGGGCCGGTTCGGCATCCTGGACGCCGAAGTGGCGACGCCGCTGTCCATGGTGCTGACGGAAATCCTGCAGAACGCACTGGAACACGCCTTCGTCCAGGGCGAGGGCGGCACCGTCGAGGTGACCGCACTGCGCAGCGGCAGCCGTCGCGACGACGCGCGCCTGCTGATCACCGTGCTCGACGACGGGTGCGGTCTGCCCGAGGGCTTCGACCCCCAGCGGGCCGGCAACCTCGGGCTACAGATCGTACGGACCCTGGTCGAGGGCGAACTCGGCGGCACCTTCGACATGGTGGCGGGGGAGACGCGCGGCACCAAGGTCGTCCTGGACATACCGGCCAGCCCGCAGAAGTGACCCGTCACCCTGCGTGACCGCTTCCTTCATGTGACCGTGCGTGACCGGGGCATCGGTCGATCGCGCGGGGCACAGCACTGAGCCCCGGACCGATTGGTTATCGGTCCGGGGCTCAAGAGCATGTTGCTGAGCGCTGATGCGGGGTACTACGCGCTGCGGCTCGAGGCTCGAAAGTCGAAATCAGGCGGTTGCGTTGCGCGCCCGGTTGCGAGCGGCGCGGCGCTTCATCGCGCGGCGCTCGTCCTCGCTGAGACCGCCCCAGACGCCGGAGTCCTGACCGGACTCGAGCGCCCACTGCAGGCACTGCTCCATGACGGGGCAACGGCGGCAGACGGCCTTGGCTTCCTCGATCTGCAGCAGCGCAGGACCGGTGTTGCCGATGGGGAAGAAGAGCTCGGGGTCTTCTTCGCGGCAAACGGCGTTGTGACGCCAGTCCATGGCTGCTCCATCTCCTTGTATTGCGGGCAGGTTGCTTGTGAATGTGAACGCTTTCACGAATCCCCTGATGGGGGAAGGGCCGACGCCCAGTTACCTGGTGTGGTCCGTGTTTCGTGGAGGGGTTCTGGCGATCTGTGTGGGTGCCGGGTTCTGCGGGCTGTCCCGATCGCCATGTAGAGATTCGCAAACCTCGGACGGGGATACAACCCCTTCCGGAAAGTTTTTTTGGATTCGTCGGTGTCTAGTAGGTCACAGCCGTACTTCCTAGGGGTGGACCGACGTTAAAGCGTTCGAGTGGAAGGACTTTCGGCCCTTCTACTCACACAATCACACGCAGTGCACGGCGTACGCCTGTGAACCGAACGCTGGTGCGCAGGCCGAGGTGGTCTCCGTCCATCTGGAACGGGAGCGGGACCTTCGAATGCAAGGTGAAGTCGGTCAGATCGTGCAGAGACACCGCGTGCTTTCCGTGCGGGCCCCGCTCAGGAGTCGAGGTCAGGAGCTGTGTCGCGTAGCGAGCGACCGACGGAGTTGACAAACGGTCGAGCGCGAGTACGTCAAGCGCAGTATCGAACGACGCCTCGGGGGAGGCGTAGAGGGGCCGATTGCCCAGGTACGTCCAAGGTGACGTGTTGCACACTATCGACAGCACCAGATCCGTCACGGGATCCGCGCCGGGGCGCTCCAGCGTGACCGTGCCGTGCCGGCGGTTCGGTTCCTCGAAGAATTGGCGCAGGAGCTGTCGTACATACAGGGCATGCGTCGAACGCTTGCCGCGCTCCCGCTGCTGTTCCACCCGGCCGACGACGCCCGCGTCGAAGCCGAATCCCGCGCAGAACGTGAACCAGCGGGCCGGCACCGATTCGTCCTCCGTGCCCGGCGCGCCCTCCGCCAGACCCAGGCCGACCGTCCGCTCGCGGCGCTCGCGCAGCGCGTCCAGCAACGCGCCGGTCGCCTCGACCGCGTCGTTGGGCAGTCCCAGGGCGCGGGCGAAGACGTTCGTGGAGCCGCCCGGCACCACGGCCAGTCGGGGCAGCGAGTCCGGATCCGGCCCGTTGTGCAGCAGTCCGTTGACCACCTCGTTGACCGTGCCGTCGCCGCCCAGGGCCACCACGAGGTCGATGTCGTCGCTCTCGGCGGCCTGCCGTCCCAGGTCCCGGGCGTGCCCGCGGTACTCGGTGGTGATCGCCTCCAGCTTCATCTCGCTGGCGAGGGCGTGGGTCAAGACGTCACGCGTGCGCGCACTGGTGGTCGTCGCTGCTGGGTTGGCCACGAGAAGTGCACGCATGAGCAGCAGACTACCCACCCCCAGTAATGCTCACCGCACTGCCCGGTCCTGACCGTCAGGTCGGGGGCCCGCGGCGCGCGGCTACCCTGCTGGGGTGAGTACGAAGCAGACCCCCGCCCCCGGACCGTCCGCCGCAGCCACCCCGCCCGGCCGACTGACCGCCGCCGCCGCGCTCACCGCGCTGGAGGGCCTGGCCCTGGCCGGGCTCGGCGTCTACATGCTGTTCGTGGGCATCGCCGGGAACCCGGACTCCCCGCAGCAGGCCGAGACCGGCGGGATCACCTTGCTGGCACTCGCCGCGCTGCCGCTGATCGCGGCGCGCGGGCTGCGCCTGGGCCGCCGCTGGAGCCGCGGCCCGGCGCTGATCACCCAGCTGATGGCGCTGCCGGTGGCATGGACGCTGTTCAACACCGGGGGCGCGATGATGGCCGCCGGGATCGCGCTGGTGCTGACGGCGGTGGCCGTCGTCGCCCTGCTGGTCCACCCGGCGACGACGCAGGCCCTGGGCATCGGGCCGCGCGACGCCGCCTGAGCGTCCTACTCCTCGACGAGGAGCTTCTCCCGGAGCTGGGCCAGGGTGCGGGCCAACAACCGGGACACGTGCATCTGCGAGATGCCGACCTCCTGCGCGATCTGCGACTGGGTCATGTTGCCGAAGAACCGCAGCAGCAGGATCCGCTTCTCCCGCGGTGGCAGCCCCTCCAGGAGCGGCTTGAGGGACTCGCGGTACTCGACGCCCTCCAGCGCCTCGTCCTCCGAGCCCAGCGTGTCCGCGACCGCCGGGGACTCGTCGTCCGTGTCCGGGACGTCGAGCGAGAGGGTGCTGTAGGCGTTGGCCGACTCCAGCCCCTCCAGCACGTCCTCCTCGGAGATGCCGAGGCGCTCCGCCAGTTCGTGCACGGTGGGCGAGCGCTGGTGCTGCTGCGAGAGCTCCGCGGTGGCCGTGGTCAGCGCGAGGCGCAGCTCCTGGAGGCGCCGGGGGACCCGTACCGCCCAGCCCTTGTCGCGGAAGTGCCGCTTGATCTCGCCGACCACCGTCGGGGTGGCGTAGGTCGAGAACTCGACCCCGCGTTCGGGGTCGAAGCGGTCCACCGACTTGATCAGGCCGATCGTCGCCACCTGGGTCAGGTCGTCCAGCGGCTCCCCGCGGTTGCGGAAGCGCCGCGCCAGGTGCTCGACCAGGGGCAGGTGCATCCGGACCAGCCGGTTGCGCAGTTCCGCCCGCTCCGGGGAACCCTCCGGGAGGGTGCGGAGTTGGACGAAGAGGGCCCGGGCGGCACTGCGGTCGCGCGGGTCGCGCGTGTCGCGGACCTCCCGCACCTCCTCGGGCTCCGTCACGATGTCCGAGGCCAGGACCTCGGCGGCCACGGCCGCCGCGTCCGGATCCGTCGGTGCCGCCACGTCGTCCGCCACGCCGTCCGCGGCGGCGTCCAGCGGCCGGTCGTCCCGTGGCCCGTCGTGCTGTGGCTCGTCCTGCTGGGTCTCGCTCATGGGGCCCGCCCGTCGCTCCGCCGAGTCCGAAAAGCCGTCTTCCGCATCCGCCTCGGCCGGGTGCGGCCGGGCGTTGTGCTGCTCCGGGATGCCGCCGTCGACCTCATGTCGTACTCGGGGCCGTTCCCCGCCCCGTACCGGGGTCTCCCCGCCGCTCACGCCGGGCCTGGTCCCGCGCCGCGCTGTTTGTAGAGACTGATGCTGACCGTGCGGTCCTCCTCGACCGTGGCCTCGACCTTGCCGGCCAAGGCCGACAGCACCGTCCAGGCGAACGTGTCGCGCTCCGGCGCACGTCCGTCCGTGGTCGGTGCCGAGACGGTCACCTCCAGCGAGCCTTCCACCAAGCGGAAGACGCAGCTGAGGACGGACCCTGGCACGGCCTGCTGGAGCAGGATCGCGCAGGCTTCGTCCACCGCGATGCGGAGGTCCTCGATCTCGTCGAGGGTGAAGTCCAAACGTGCTGCGAGTCCGGCCGTGGCCGTACGCAGCACCGACAGGTAGGCACCCGCAGCCGGCAGCCGGACTTCCACGAAGTCCTGGGTCCCGGGCTCGCCTGCGATCTGGGACACCCTCACCTCCAAGGTGGTACGAGCTGTGTTCGCCGGTGACGCTATCGCGATCCGGGCGATCGTGTCGCGGCACCCCTCACGGACCGACGGCAGTGCACCCTCGGAACACCCCCGCCTACGGCCAGTGACTGATGGTAGGCCAATGGGGACGCACAGTGGCTAGGGGTCTGCGGGCCCAAATCAGGGGAACCGGCGGAGGGTTGACCTACCCCGCCTCAGACGATCGAACCGTCGACGAAACACCAGCGCCAGCTCTCGCCCGGTTCGAAGCTGCGCATCACCGGATGTCCGGTCTTCTCGTGGTGCGCCGTCGCGTGTCGGTGCGGCGAGGAGTCGCAGCAGGCCACGTTGCCGCACTCCAGGCACAGCCGCAGCTGCACCGGATGACTGCCCAGCACCTCGCATTCGGGACAGGTGGGGGCAAGCGGGACGGGCTCGGGGCGCGGCAGTTCGGGAACGTGGGTGCACTCGCTCATGATGGCCAGCGTACGACGACGGTGCGGGCGCGCGACGACTCAAAGACGACTCAGAATGGATCTTCGATGGAGGTATTGCCGCTGGTGGCACTGGTGGCGGGGAGCGCCGCCGTTGCCGGGCTGGCCCGCCGGACGCCGATCCCGGCGCCGCTGCTGCTCGTCGCCGCGGGGCTGATCGCCGCGTACGTCCCGGGCGTGCCGTCCTACGCCCTCGATCCGCACATCGTGCTGCCGCTGCTGCTCCCGCCGCTGCTGCACACCGCGGCGGTGGACAGCTCGTACCTGGACCTGCGGGCCAATCTGCGGCCGGTCGCGCTGCTCTCGGTGGGCTACGTGCTCTTCGCGACGGTGGCCGTGGGGTACGCCGCCTACCTGGTCGTACCGGACCTCTCGCTGCCGGTGGCGCTGGTGCTGGGCGCGGTGATCGCGCCCCCGGACGCGGTGGCGGCCACGGCGATCGCGCGCCGGCTCGGCCTGCCCAACCGGATGACGACCATCCTCCAGGGTGAGTCCCTGGTCAACGACGCCACCGCGATCACCGCCTACAAGGTGGCGCTGGCCGCGGTGGTCGGCGTCGGCGCGGGCTGGTCGGAGGGCATCACGGAGTTCCTGCTGGCCTCGGTCGGCGGGGTCGGCGTCGGCCTGGTGCTGATGGTGCCGATCCACCACCTGCGCACCCGGCTGCGGGAACCGCTGCTGCAGAACACGCTGTCGCTGCTGATCCCCTTCGTGGCGTACGCGGCGGCCGAGCGGGTCCACGCCTCCGGGGTGCTGGCCGTGGTGGTCGTCGGCCTGTACCTGGGGCACCGGAACTGGCAGGTCGACTTCGCCACGCGGCTCCAGGAGGAGGCGGTGTGGCGGGTGGTCGCCTTCGTGCTGGAGTCGGTGGTCTTCGCGCTGATCGGGCTCCAGCTGCCGGTGGTCCTCAAGGGGCTGGCGCAGTACGAGGGCGGGGCGGCGGCCTGGTACGCGGTGTTCGTCTTCCTGGTGGTGGTCGTCGCGCGGTTCGCCTGGGTGTTCCCCGCCACCTTCCTGCCGCGGATGCTGTCGGGGCGGATCCGGGGCCGGGAGCCGGACACGAACTGGAAGGCGCCGGTGGTCGTGGGGTGGGCCGGGATGCGGGGGGTGGTGTCGCTGGCCATCGCGTTCTCCGTGCCGATCTCGGTGCCGCACCGGAACCTGATCCTGTTCCTGACCTTCACGACGGTGATCGCGACCCTGGTGGTCCAGGGGCTGACGCTGCCCCCGCTGATCCGGCTGCTGCGGTTGCCGCCGCGGGACGCGCACGCGGAGACGCTGGCCGAGGCGCAGGCCCAGAGCGAGGCCTCGCGGGCGGCGGAGGAGCGCCTGGCCGAGCTGCTGGCCGACCCGTCCAACGCGCTGCCGCCGCCGCTCGCCGAGCGGCTGCGGACGGTGCTGGAGCGGCGGCGCAATGCGGTGTGGGAGCGGTTGGGCGAGGTCAACGCGGTGACGGGGGAGTCGGCGGACGACGTCTACCGGCGGTTGGCGCGGGAGATGATCGAGGCCGAGCGGGAGGTCTTCGTGACCTTGCGCGACCAGCGGCGCATCGACGACGAGATGCTGCGGGCGTTGCTGCGGCGGCTGGACCTGGAAGAAGCGGCGGCCTACCGCGAGGACGCCTAGCCGGGCCGGTGTCGGCCGTGCCGGTCCTGCCTCCGGCGGGTCCTCAATCGCCGGACGGGCTGGTGTGGGGCCGCTTGTCGGAGACGTTCGGTGCTGGGCCGCAGCTGATCCAGCCCGTCCGGCGTTTGAGGACAGGGGGTCCGCCGGGGCTACGGGGGGCCGGTGATGACGGCCGTCAGGCGGGTGGTCGGGGGGAAGGTGCCGCCGGGCAGGAGGTGGGTCAGGGCCCACAGGAGCTTCGCCACGTAGACCCGCTCGACCGGCACCCCGTGCCGCTCCTCGAAGTCCGCCGCGAAGGCGTCCAGCTCGACCGGCACCTTCGCGTACCCACCGTGGTGGAAGTCCTCGGCCAGGGCCCAGTCCCCCCGCGGCCCCCCGTACGCCGCCGCCTGCAAGGCACGTATCTCGGCCGCCAGGAACCCGCCCCGCAACACCGGCACCCCCAGCGCCCGCTGCCCGGCACCGAGCCCGGCCGCCAGCCCCGCCAGGGTCCCGCCCGTCCCGCACGCCACGGCCGCCACGTCCGTCAGCCCCCGCAGCTCGCCGCCCAGCTCCGCGCAGCCCGCCAGGGCGAGGGCGTTGCTGCCGCCCTCGGGGACGACGTACGCCCCCGCCGCACCGGCATCGGCCAGCAGCCCGGCCAGCACCTGCGGCTCGGCCTTGCGCCGGTACGCCGACCGGGTCACGAAGTGCAGCCGCATGCCGTCCGCCGCGCACCGGGCCAGGGAGGGGTTCAGGGGGCGGTCGGCCAGTTCGTCGCCGCGGACCACCCCGACCGTCGACATCCCGACGAGCCGCCCGGCGGCGGCGGTGGCCCGCAGGTGGTTCGAGTAGGCCCCGCCGAAGGTCACGAGCGACCCGTACCCCCCGGCCAGCGCGGCCCGCAGGTTCGGCGCGAGCTTGCGCCACTTGTTGCCGGGCAGCTCGGGATGGACCAGGTCGTCCCGCTTCAGCAGCAGCCGGACGCCGTACCGCTCGAACCGGTCGTCGTCCACCTCGACCAGCGGTGACGGCGGCCGGGTTCGCAGGAGGTCGGCGGGGTCGGGGTCGACTGGGTGGCTCACCCACCCATTGTGTGCGGTGTGCCCGGGGCGCGGGCCGGCGGCCCGCGCCCCGGGGGGTCACTTCAGGAGCTCCGTGACGCGGTCCCGCATCGACCGCATCGTGAACCCCTTCGGGTCGATCTTGCCCGGCTGCCATTCGAGGTGGCCGATGACCGAGCGGGCGGTCCACCCGTGCGCCCGGCACAGGGCCGCCGCCGCGCGGGCGATGGCGTCGAGCTGGACCTCGGGCCAGGGGTCCTCGCCGTCGCCGAGGTTCTCGCACTCGAAGCCGTAGAAGCGGGCGTTGCCGTCGGTGTCGGCCTGGTTGTCCGGCGGCAGCAGCTTCTCGGCGATCACCGCGGCCAGGACGTCCCCGTCGCCGGCCCCCGCGTGGTTGGCGCGGCCGTAGCCCACCAGGTGGACCGTGCCGTCCTTGGTGATGACCCCGTGGCACAGCGGGCCGGGAAGCGCGTCGTAGCCGTCGCGACAGATCTCGACGGTGTACTTGGTCCCGTGCGTGACGGTGTGGTGGATCATCACGCCGTTGACCGGGCCCCAGGGCCCCTTGTGGTTGCGGTTGTGGGTGCGCCAGGAGCCGACTTCGACGACGGTCAGTTCCTCGCCCCGTAGTGCCCTGATGAACCGGTCGGCGGACATGGGTGCGGCCACGGCCACCTCCTCTGCGGTGCGCGACGGTCACCTTGCGTGTCCGTCTCGTTACGCAATGGATGTAGCGGAGGGGATCCTCGCGGAGCCAGGTCGTTCGTACGGCGTACGAGTCGTGTACGAGCCGATCCGGACATTCGGACTCTGGCCCCGGCCGCCCCGATCGCCCCGCACAGCCCTCGCACCCCACGTGCCCCGGGTGGCCGTCAGGCCGAGGCGAGCCACAGGTCGGGGCCGAACACCTCGTAGTGGACGTCGGCCGCCGCCACGCCCTTGGCCAGCAGCTGTTCCCGCACCGCCCGCATGAAGGGCAGCGGCCCGCAGAGGTAGGCCTGCGTGCCGGGAGCGACGGGGACGTCCGTCAGGTCGACCCGGCCCGCACGGTCGCCCGCCTCGGGCTCGGCCTCGTACCAGAACAGGGCCTCGGGACCGGCGAGCTTGCCCGCGACCGCCCGGTGGTCGGTGCGCAGGGCGTGGTCGGCGGGGGAGCGGTCGGCGTGCACGACGGTGACGGGGGTCGCGTGGCCGGTGTCGGCGAGGTGCTCCAGCATCGACAGCATCGGGGTGCAGCCGATCCCGGCCGAGGCGAGCAGCAGCGGCGCTCCCGCGTCGCGCAGGACCAGGTCGCCGTAGGGCGCCGAGACGCGCAGCCGGTCGCCGGGACGGACGTGGGCGTGCAGGTGGCCGGAGACCTCGCCGTCGGGGCCCGCGGCCGCCGGGCCGTGCACCCGCTTGACGGTGATGGACCGGGTGGGCGCGCCGGGGGCGCTGGAGAGGCTGTACTGGCGGATCTGGCGCGCGCCGTCGGCGAGGGCGACCTGGACGGAGACGTACTGGCCGGGCTTGAAGTCCGGCGCCGGGGCGCCGTCGGCGGGGGTGAGGTGGAAGGTGGCGCAGTCGGCGGTCTCCTCGGTCCGGGCGGCGACGGTCCACTCGCGCCAGACGTCACCGGCCGTCACCCGCTGCTCGGCGTACAGCCGCTCCTCGATGGCGATGAGGGCGTTCGCCATCAGCCAGTAGACCTCGTCCCAGGCCGCGGCCACCTCGGGGGTGACCGCCTCGCCCAGCACCTCGACGATGGCGGCGAAGAGGTGGGTGTGGACGACCGGGTACTGCTCGCGGGTGACGCCGAGCGAGGCGTGCTTGTGGGCGATGCGGTGCAGCATCACGTCGGGGCGCACGTCCGGGTGTTCCACCAGGTGGGTGGCGAAGGCGGCTATGGAGCCGGCCAGCGCCTGCTTCTGCAGACCGGCGGCCTGGTTGCCGCGGTTGAAGAGGTCGCGCAGCAGCTCCGGGTGGGCGGCGAACAGCTTCGTGTAGAAGAGCTCCGTGATGTCACCGATCGCCGCCCCGACGGCGGGCAGGGTGGCGCGGACGGTGGTGGTCGACTTCTCGGACAGCACTGGTGCACCTCGCGTAGTGGATACCGTAAGTGGTATATGAAACTCATATTTAAGGGTGGAGGGAACTCCGCCGCGGTGCGGAATTCCGTTCGAACGACCCCTCGGGGTCAGGCTAGGCGGCCGGACGGCCGTCCCGAACCGGCCAACCGGCCCTCATCGCCCGGGACTTTGGGCCCCCGGGGCGGCCGCGACGGGGGCGCCGCTGCCGAGACCCAGCAGGAGCGGCCCGGTCGGGGCCGCCACCAGGCTGTTCACCGTCAGCGGGTCCAGTGCGGCGAAGAAGGCCTCCTGGGCCCGGCGCAGCGCGCCGCGCAGGATGCACGCGGAGCGCAGCGGGCACGGGACCGTGCCGTCGCAGTCGACGACGTCCCCCGCGCCCTCCAGCTCGCGGACGATCCCGCCGACGGATGCCGAGCGCCCGGCGGCCGTGAGCGCCAGCCCGCCGCCGCGTCCGCGCCGCGCCTCGACCAGCCCCAGGTGCTGCAGCTTCGCGACCACCTTGGCGGTGTGCGTGTAGGGCACCTCCATCGCGGCCGCCACCTCGCGGGTGGTGGGGAGGTCCGTCTCCTCGACGGCCAGGCGCATCAGGACGCGCAGTGCCAGGTCGGTGAATCGGGTGAGGCGCATGCCGACACTCTAGAAAACTTGCATCTGGCAGGCAAGTTAAAGGGGGCGGGGTGGCGGCGGCGCGGAACGGGAACGGGGTGGCCGGAACCGATGGGGTCCCAGAGGGGCGTGGGGCGCGTGGGGACCCATCACCATGCCCATCCCCCGGACGGAGTAGTCCCACCCTTTTGTGTAATGGTCCCACCACACTCCGTGCTGCAAGGCTTCACTCGCAGACCCATGGAGTGATCGAAAGGGAAACACATGTCGGTCCAGGCAGGTTCCGAGTCCGAGGCCCAGCCTCAGCAGCCGCAGCGCAGTCTCGCGACAGCAGCCGCGCGGAACTTGGCAACCACCACCAAGTCCAAGCCGCAGATGCAGGAGATCACCTCGCGGTGGCTGCTGAAGATGCTGCCGTGGGTTTCGGTGCAGGGTGGCACCTATCGGGTGAACCGCCGCCTCACCTACACCGTCGGCGACGGCCGCGTGGAGTTCATCAAGACCGGTACCCAGGTCCAGGTGATCCCGGCCGAGCTGGGCGAACTGCCCCTGCTGCGCGAGTACGAGGACCTCGACGTCCTCACCGAGCTCGCCCAGCGCTGCCAGCAGGTCGACTTCGAGGCCGGCCAGGAGCTGACCTCCTTCGGCAACAGCGCGGACCGGGTGTTCCTGCTCGCCCACGGCCGGATCGACCAGATCGGCCCGGGCCCCTACGGCGAGGACGCCGTCCTGCGCACGGTCGCCGACGGCGCGTACTTCGGGGAGAACGCGCTCACCGACGACGAGGCGATCTGGGAGTACACCGCCCGCGCCGCCACCTCCGGCACCGCCCTCGTCCTGTCCCGCCAGGACTTCCAGCTGCTCGCCGACCGGGTGGACTCGCTCCGGGCCCACGTCGAGCAGGTGCGCTCCCAGCCGGCCCACGACACCAACAAGCACGGCGAGGCCGCCATCGACCTCTCCGCCGGTCACCGCGGCGAGGCCGTCCTGCCCGGCACCTTCGTGGACTACGAGGCCAGGCCCCGCGAGTACGAGCTGAGCATCGCCCAGACCGTCCTGCGGGTGCACACCCGCGTCGCGGACCTCTACAACCAGCCGATGAACCAGACCGAGGAGCAGTTGCGGCTCACGGTCGAGGCGCTGCGCGAGCGCCAGGAATTCGAAATGATCAACAACCGCGAGTTCGGCCTGCTCCACAACGCCGAGTACGACCAGCGGATCCAGCCGCACGACGGCGCCCCCAGCCCCGACGACATGGACCAGCTGCTCAGCATGCGCCGCGGGTCCAAGATGTTCCTCGCCCACCCCAAGGCCATCGCCGCCTTCGGCCGCGAGTGCAACAAGCGCGGCCTGTACCCGGAGTCGATCGACATCGGCGGCCACCGGGTGCCGTCCTGGCGCGGCGTGCCGATCTTCCCGAGCAGCAAGATCCCGGTCAGTGACGCCCGTACGACCTCCATCCTGTGCATGCGCACCGGCGAGGACGACGGCGGTGTGATCGGCCTGCACCAGCCCGGGATCCCCGACGAGATCGAGCCGAGCATGTCGGTCCGGTTCATGGGGATCAGCGAGCAGGCGATCATCTCCTACCTGGTCACCGCCTACTTCTCGGCCGCGGTCCTGGTGCCGGACGCCCTCGGCGTGCTGGAGAACGTCGAGATCGGGCGCTGGCGCTGAGCGGGCGGGCCGGGGGGACGACGGCATGACGGCCACCGAGGAACGGCCGGTCGGCGAGGGGGCGGCGACCGGCCCGGAGGCGGCGCCCGGCGACGGGCAGGAGGCCGCGCTCCTGCTGGCCAGGACAAGAGAAACGGTCAACCCGCGACTGCGCCGTACGGTCGAGGGCCTGCCCGGCTCGATGCGCAGCGTGGCCATGTACCACTTCGGCTGGGAACAGGCCGACGGGACCCCGGCCGCGGGCCAGCCGGGCAAGGCCATCCGGCCCGCCCTGGTCCTCGCGTCCGCCCAGGCGCTGGGCGGGCACGCGGAGGACGCCGTACCGGCGGCCATCGCGGTGGAACTGGCGCACAACTTCACCCTGTTGCACGACGACGTGATCGACGAGGACGTGCGCAGGCGCGGCCGGGCCACCGCCTGGAGCGTCTTCGGGGTGCCGGAGGCGATCATCTCCGGTGACGCGATGATGGCGCTGGCGCTCCAGCAGCTCGCGGAAGATCCCCACCCGGCCTCGGGGCGGGCCTCGGCCCGGCTCTCGGCCTGCGTCATCGAACTGTGCGGCGGGCAGCAGGCGGACATCGGCTTCGAGCGCCGCGAGAGCGTCTCGCTCGACGAGTGCCTGTCCATGGCCATGGCCAAGACGGGGGCGCTGCTGGGCTGTGCCTGCGCCCTCGGGGCGCTCTACGCCGGGGCCGGCCCCGAGGAGGTCGACGCGATGGACGCGTTCGGCCGGGAGGCCGGACTGGCCTTCCAGCTGATCGACGACCTGATCGGCATCTGGGGGGACCCGGAGCACACCGGCAAGCCCGCGGGCGCCGATCTGCGGGCGCGCAAGAAGTCCCTGCCCGTCGTGGCCGCCCTCACCTCGGGCACCGCGGCGGGAGCCGAACTGGCCGCCCTGTACGCCGGTCCGATGGAGGGGGCCGACGTGCGCCGGGCGGCGGACGCGGTGGAGCGGGCCGGTGGGCGGGACTGGGCGCAGGCCCACGCCGCCGACCGGATGGGACGGGCCGTGCAGCAGCTCGCCCGGGCCGTGCCGGATCCCGGCGCGGCGGACGGGCTGCTGGCCCTGGCCGAGTTCGTGACCCGCCGGACGCGCTGAGGCGCGCGGGCGGACGGCAGGAGGCCGGTTCCGGTACCGCAAGGTGCTGGAACCGGCCTTTCCGCTGCCCCGGCCCAACTCTAGGATCGCGCAAGGTTGTTACGCGTGGCGAAAGGTGAGGCTGATGGGTGCGGAGACGGTCATGGAGATACGCGCCGGCGGACCGGAGGACCGGGACGCGGTGGCGCGACTGCTCGACGCGGCCTTCTTCGACGATCCGGTCAGCACCTGGGTCTTCCCGGAGCCGGAGCACCGGCGCGCGGTGCACGCCGCGTTCCTCGGCGTCTTCGTCGACGTGGCCCTGGCCGAGGGGCGGATCGACCGCGCGGCAGACGGCTCGGCCGCGGCGCTGTGGCTGCGGATCCCGGCCGGCGAACCGGAGGGCGAGGACGAGGTGCCGGCGCGCATGCGCGAGGCCGCGGACCCGGACAACGAGCGGTGCGAGCTGGTGGGTCGGCTCATGGGCGAGGCGCACCCCACGTCCGAGGAGCACGAGTACCTGCTGATGATCGCGGTCGACCCGGCCCGGCAGGGGGAGGGGCTGGGCACCGAGTTGATCCGCCCCGTGCTGGAGCGCTGCGACCGGGACGGCGTGGCGGCCTACCTGGAGGCCAGCAGCGAGCGGAGCATGCGGCTCTACGAGCGGCTCGGGTGGGAGTTCACCGGCACCGCGGTACAGCTGCCCGACGGCCCGCTGATGTGGCCGATGTGGCGCAAGCCGCGCTGACTTCCGGTCCCCGTGGGGCGCGGGGGGCGGCGGGGTGCCCCTGAGCGGCGCCCTGGTGGGGCAGGAGCGCTCGCTCAAGGAGCCGGACGGTCCGATCCGGCGGCCGCGGACGGCCCGGGTCCCTGGCGGGAGCCCGGGCCGCCCCCCGTGCGGCCGGGCCCGATCAGCCCTTGGTGCCCAGGCCCGAGGCGACGCCGTTCGCCCACAGCTGGTTCACGCGGGAGCGCTCGGCGGAGTTCGGGTTGGTGTTCTGACACGACGTGCCGGGTCCGCCGCCCGACATCAACTCGCTGCACGGGCCCGAGTAGTGGTCCGGCAGCCCGAGGACGTGCCCGGTCTCGTGGGCGGTCACGCGGGTGGAGTTGTACTGCTGGTTCTGCGCGTAGTCGAGGAAGATGTAGCCCCGGCCGTGCCCGTCGGTGCTGGCGTACGAGCCGCGCTGGTCGTTGCCCTCGTAGTACGAGAAGTTCCCGCCCGAGGACACCTCCTGCAACTTGACGTTGGAGACGGAGGAGTTCCAGATCTGCGTGGAGCGGGATATCTGGCTGCGGAAGCTGGGCGCGTTGCGGGTGTTGTAGGTGACCGTGACCGCCTTCAGGCCCGGGCTCGCGGCGCGCTGTTCGGCGACCGAGCGCTGCACGGCCTCGAAGAAGGCGCGGTTGGCGTTCGCGTTCTCCGTGGAGCGCTCGTAGGCCGCGTACGACGCCGGGCTGCCGGTGGGGGCGGCGGCCGGGGCGGCGCTGGCGCTGGTGGCGGGGAGGACGCCGAGGGCGGCGGCGAGGCCGAGTCCTGCGGCGGAGGCGAGCACGGTTCGTCGGGAGTGGCGCATGTGGGGGCTCCTGCTCATCCGGTGCGGTGGGGGGTGGAGGGTCGTTCGGTACCGGAGTCTGCGGGAGCCGGAGCGGGCGGCGGATGATGTCAGCGGCCGATAGCGCGGGACTATCGGCGAGATTTCGGCAGGGCAACTTCCGTGAGAATGGCGGGATTCGGGGGGCTATCAGTGGCTGGTGCGGTCCACGGGAGCCGCCCTACTCTCGGGACATGGAGCTCGAGGTGAGGCACTTGCGCGCGCTGTGCGCCATCGCCGACGCCGGCAGCCTGCACAAGGCGGCGCGGCAGCTCGGGGTGAGCCAGCCCTCCCTGACGACCCAACTGCGGCGGATCGAAAGGGCCCTGGACGGCGAGCTGTTCCTGCGCGAGCGCACGGGGTGCCGGCCCACTCCCTTCGGGCGGACCGTACTCGGCCGGGCGAGACCCCTGTTGGAGGACATGGCGGCCCTGGTGGCCGAGGCGCGCGCGCTCGCCCACGGGCCGCGGCTGCGGATCGGCTCGACCGCCAGCAGCGCGCTGCCGGGCTGGCTGCGCAGGCTGCACCGGCGGCTGCCGGACACCGACACCTCGCTCGTGGTGGACGTCTCGGCCAACGCGCTGCTGCGGATGGTGGCTTCGGGACAGCTTGACGTGGCCTTCGTGCACGAGGTGGAGGGCTTCCCGCTGCGGGTGCCGTCGGGGCTGGAGGTGCACGTGCTGATGGAGCGCGAGCCGCAGTTCGTCTCGATGGCGCGGGACCATCCGGCGGCCAGCCGGCCGGTGGTGGAGCTACGGGAGTTCGCCACCGACCGGTGGACGGTGGACCCCTCCGTCGACGGCGAGTGGGACGGACTGCGGCGGGTCCTCGCGGGCGCCGGGCTGCACCCTCCGGTGCTCCACGCCGACTACCACACCGCCGCGTCGCTGATCGCCTCCGGCGAGGCGGTCGCCCCCTGCCAGCCGACCTCCGGGCCGCGCGAGGACATGGCGATCCGCCCGCTGTACGGGGACCCGCTCGCCGTGCGCCTGCTGCTGGCCACCCGCCCCGGGGCGCACGCGGAGGTCTACGAGGACCTGCGCGCGGCCTACCGCGAGGCGGCGCTGGGCACCCCGCCCTACCGCGCCTGGCTCCACCACCACGAGAGCCCGCTGCTGGAGGCGGACGTGGAGGTGGGTGCGGGCGCCGGGGCGGAGGCGGAGGCCGAAGCGGCGTAACGATTCTCCACCGGCGACGCCGGGCGGGGGGCCCGGGGTGTGCCCCGGCGGGGCCTTCGGTGCGTGCGGCGGTCTAGGGGGTGTCTGACGGATGTCTGTGGCGTCGCGGCGCCCGGCACGCACTCTCGCCGCACCGACCGAAAACCCGAGTACGTCCAGTACACGGGCTTCCGGTCGGCACGCCGAGAGCAC
>NZ_JBHWLC010000055.1:0-60321 GCF_042730635.1 Streptomyces sp. NPDC059917 | reverse complement strand
CCCCGGACCCCGCGCGGGGTCCGGGGCGCCGTAGTGCGGCCGCTACGCGTGCTGGGCGGCGGCCATCGCGATGCCGACGAAGTGGGTGACGAAGGCGACCAGGGTCAGCGAGTGGAAGACCTCGTGGAAGCCGAAGTAGCGGACGGAGGGGTTGGGGCGCTTCATCCCGTAGATGACCCCGCCCACGCTGTAGAGGAGTCCGCCGACGATCACCAGCACCAGGACCGCGATCCCGCCCGTGCGCATGAAGTCGGGGAGGAAGAAGACGGCCGCCCAGCCCATGGCGATGTAGCAGGGCGTGTAGAGCCAGCGCGGGGCGCCGACCCAGAAGACCCGGAAGGCGATCCCGGCCGCGGCGGCGATCCAGACCGCCCACAGGAGCGTCCGTCCGGTGGAGGCCGGGAGCAGGAGCACCGTCAGCGGGGTATAGGTCCCTGCGATGATCAGAAAAATGTTGGCGTGGTCGAGGCGGCGCAGGATCGCTTCGCCGCGCGGTCCCCAGGTGCCCCTGTGGTAGACCGCGCTGACACCGAAGAGCAGGCATGCCGTGAGGACGTAGATCCCGCAGGCGACCCGGGCCTTCGTGGAGTCCGTGAACGTCATGAGCGCCAGACCCGCGACCACCACGGCGGGGAACATCCCGGTGTGGAGCCAGCCGCGCATCAGCGGCTTGATCTCCGGCTCGGCCCCGGCTTCGACCTGCGGTCCGGCCAGGGGGGCGGCCACGGCGGCGGCGTCAGAAGTCATGGTCCTCATGCTACCTACGGGTGCGTAGGTTTCGGTTAGTGCGCTTTGCCGAAGATTGACACGAGTGGTGATGCTCACGTGAGAGGCCCCCTGGACATATGCGCACATGCACCCGATGATCAGATGAGTGCGGTCGGCACCGGATGAGCGGAGCGCGAAGCGTCCGGGTCGCAGCCCCCACGGGGCAAACACCAAACAAACCCCTCAACAAGGAGCAATCGTGGCGCGCGACAACGCGGCTCCCACCACCCACCCGACGGTCCTCCCCACTGATCACGCCGAACTGATCGCCTGGGTCGACGAGATCGCGGCGATCACCGAGCCGGACCGGATCGTCTGGTGCGACGGCTCCGAGGCCGAGTACGAGCGCCTGTGCGAGGAGCTCGTGGCCCAGGGCACGTTCAAGAAGCTGGACCCGGCCAAGCGCCCGAACTCGTACTACGCCGCCTCCGACCCCACCGACGTCGCGCGCGTCGAGGACCGGACCTTCATCTGCTCCGAGAAGGCCGAGGACGCGGGCCCCACGAACCACTGGAAGGCTCCTTCGGAAATGAAGGAGATCTTCGCGGGGGAGAAGGGGATCTTCCGCGGCGCCATGAAGGGCCGGACGATGTACGTCGTCCCCTTCTGCATGGGCCCGCTCGGCTCCGAGCTGTCCGCGATCGGCGTCGAGATCACCGACTCCGCCTACGTCGCCGTCGCCATGCGCACCATGACCCGCATGGGAGCCCCCGTCCTCGCCGAGCTGGGCACCGACGGGTTCTTCGTCAAGGCCGTCCACACCCTCGGCGCGCCGCTCGCCGAGGGCCAGGCCGACGTGCCGTGGCCCTGCAACACCACCAAGTACATCTCGCACTTCCCCGAGACCCGCGAGATCTGGTCCTTCGGCTCCGGCTACGGCGGCAACGCCCTGCTCGGCAAGAAGTGCTACGCCCTGCGCATCGCGTCCGTCATGGCCCGCGACGAGGGCTGGCTCGCCGAGCACATGCTGATCCTCAAGCTGACCCCGCCGGCCTCCGCCTCCGGCCGGGACGAGTCGAAGTACATCGCCGCCGCGTTCCCGAGCGCCTGCGGCAAGACCAACCTCGCCATGCTGGAGCCCACGATCCCCGGCTGGACGGTCGAGACGGTCGGCGACGACATCGCCTGGATGCGCTTCGGCGCCGACGGCCGCCTCTACGCGATCAACCCCGAGGCCGGCTTCTTCGGCGTCGCCCCCGGCACCGGTGAGCACACCAACGCCAACGCCATGAAGACGATGTACGCGAACACCGTCTTCACGAACGTCGCGCTCACCCCGGACGGCTCCGACGTGTGGTGGGAGGGCATGACCGAAGAGGCGCCCGCGCACCTCATCGACTGGAAGGGCAACGCCTGGACCCCGGAGTCCGAGACCCCGGCGGCCCACCCCAACGCCCGCTTCGCCGTCCCGGCCTCCCAGTGCCCGACGATCGCCCCCGAGTGGGAGGACCCCAAGGGCGTCCCGATCTCCGCGATCCTCTTCGGCGGCCGCCGTGCCTCCGCCGTGCCGCTGGTCACCGAGTCCTTCGACTGGAACCACGGCGTCTTCATCGGCTCGAACATCGCCTCCGAGAAGACCGCCGCCGCCGAGGGCAAGGTCGGCGAGCTGCGCCGCGACCCCTTCGCCATGCTGCCGTTCTGCGGCTACAACATGGGCGACTACATGGGTCACTGGATCAAGGTCGGCGCCGACAAGGACCAGTCGAAGCTCCCGAAGATCTACTACGTGAACTGGTTCCGCAAGAACGACGCGGGCAAGTTCGTGTGGCCCGGCTTCGGCGAGAACAGCCGCGTCCTGAAGTGGATCGTGGAGCGCCTCGACGGCACCGCCGAGGGCGTCGAGACCCCGATCGGCATCCTGCCGACCGTGGCCTCCCTCGACACCGACGGCCTGGACCTGCCGGCCGAGGACCTCGACTTCCTGCTCACCGTCGACAAGGAGATCTGGCGCGACGAGGCCGCACTGGTCCCCGAGCACCTGAACACCTACGGCGACCACACTCCCAAGGAGCTGTGGGACCAGTACCACGCACTGGTCGAGCGCCTCGGCTAGTCACCCCGGCCACTGCGTGGCCCACACCGGCCACCTCGTGGCCCCCAGAACCGCGGCCGGCTGTCCCCGGCCGAGGACCGACGCGGGATGTCCCGACTAGGATTCCCTGCGACCTTCCAAATAGGTCGTGTGCGTCTGCTGACGGCGGGCCTCCGTTTCCCGGAGGCTCGCCGTCATGCGTTCCGCCTCGTCGTGGAGCGCCGACAACTGCCGCTCCAGGTGCCGTTCCGGCGGATCGCCGCCCGGCGTGAGCCGGGTCCACCAGCGGGTGCGGTTGTAGCCGTCCACGCACTCCGGCACGTCCTGCCGGATCCCCCGGGACAGTGCGTGCACCGTCTCCGGGTCACCGGCCAGGACGTCCGCGACCCAGCCCGGGTCGAGCATCGCCCCGTACAGCTCCATCAGCTCGGTCAGCCGCCCCCCGGCGGCCGGCGTCAGCTCCACCTCCGCCAGGTACTCCCGCAGCCGCCGGAAGTCCTCGCGCAGCGCGCCCAGTTCCTCGGTCGCGTCCGGGACCGGCGGGAGCGCGGCGCGCTCCGGCGGGGCGATCAGCGCGCCCGCGCCGTACAGCCCCGCGACCACCAGCGGCCAGAACGTCCCGGCCACCCCCGTCACGGTCAGGACCAGCCCGGCCACGCCCCCCGCGCAGCCCGCCAGGTTCTTCTTCGACTCCAGGTAGCCGAGGACCCGGGCCCCGGCCCCGCCGCCGTTCCTACTGGTAGCCACGGATCTCCTCGAAGGCGCCGTCCAGCGAACCGTTCCCCTCGGTCGCGTCGAAGAGCCGCCCGCCGGTCAGCTCCGTGATGCGGGAGAGCTCCTTGCGGGAGGAGTCGCCGAAGAGCACGGCGAAGACCGGCGTGTGCTTCTGGGCGTCCGGCAGGCCCGCGTAGAAGGACTCGAACTCCTTCGCGCTGTCCCCGCTCTCCCCGTCCGTCATCAGCACGATCGAGGTGAAGGCGTCCGCGTTGCCCTTCCCCAGGTGCTGGTAGGCGGCCTTGAGGCTGCCGTAGACCGCCGTGCCCCCGTTCGCGTCCAGGGAGCGCACGTCCCCGCGGATGGCGTCCAGGGCGCTGCCCGGGTTGCCCGGTTCGACGACGTGCGTCAGGACCTTCTTCACCTCGTCCCCGAAGGGCAGCAGCGTCACCTCCTCGCGGTCGCGGAAGCGCTGCCCGGTCCCCGAACTCCCCGTGCCCGTCAGCTCGGTGAGCGCGGCTTTCAGCCGCTTGATCCGGTCCCCGGACATCGAGCCGGAGGTGTCCAGGACGTACACGGTCCGCGAGGGGCGGCGCAGTACGTTCTCGTACGAGCCCAGCAGCCCGTCCGCGACCGCGAGGCTGCCCGGGAACGGCAGCTCGCGCCGCTTGTCCGTGGCCAGGCCCGCCGCGGGCGCCACCGCCGCGGCCACCGGGCGGCGGAAGGTCCGCTCGGTGATCTCCTTCTGCGCCGCGTCGCCGCGCAGGTACTCGGTCAGTGCCCGGCCGGACTCGCGGGCCCCGGCCGGGGCCGAGGTGAGCAGGGTCAGCGGGTAGCCGGCGGTGACCACCCCGTCGCGCGGGCGGATCACCGTCAGCCCGGCCCCGTCGTCCCGGTTCATGGACAGCAGCACCGACTCGTAGTTCACGAGGGCGTCCACGTCCCCGCGCTTGGCGTAGGCGCCGGCGAGCCAGCCCGAGGACCCGGACGTCAGCTTCTGGCCGGTGAAGAACTCCTTGAGCTGCGGGGTGGCCTTGGCCACGTCCGCCCCGGTGAGCGCGGCCTGTGCCCCGGAGAGGCCGGAGGCGACCGAGACCAGCGCGGCGAAGCCGGAGTTGGAGCGCACGGGGTCGGTCATCCCGTACGACAGCTTCCCGGCGGCCACCGCCTGGTGCACGGCGGACCAGGTGACCTCCTCCGGCTTCCAGCCGAGCCGGGCCATCGCGGCGGGCCGCACCCCCAGCGCGACCGGCGAGGACATCACCGGCGTCTCGGAGCTGAGCTTGTCCGCCGCCCCGGGACGCAGCCGCAGGTAGTCGTTGGAGGAGAGCCAGATCGCGTCGTACTTCCCGTCGGCCTTGCCGGAGGCGACCTGCTCGGCCGCGTCCAGGGTGCCCGACCAGGTCAGTTCGACGGTGACCCCCGTGGCCTTCTTCGCCTGTTCCAGGACCGGACCCAGGTCCGCCAGCTCGCTGGAGGCCAGCACCCGCAGCGTGCCCTCCTTGTACGCGCTCCCCTTCGGCCGGTCGGGCCCGTCGGAGCCGTCCGAGGAGCAGGCGGTGGCGCCGAGCAGGGCGGCGGCCAGGGCCACGGCGGCCGCGAGGCGCCTGCGGAGCACGGCGCCGCGGCGGCTCATCGCGCGCCGCCTTCGAGCGCGCCCGTGGCCCGGGTGCGCTCCAGGTAGCCGGACGCGGCCCGGAGCTCGCCGGTCAGGGACTCGATGGTGGCGGCCATGTTCTCGGTGGCCGCCACCTTGAAGCTGTCGATGGTGTCGAGGGTCTGGTAGATCTGCGCGAACGCCGTGCGCAGGGTCTCCGCCCCCACGGCCGGATCGGAGGCGATCCGCTGGATCTCGCCGCTCTGCGTGGACAGCATCTGCGCGTTCCCGCGGATCAGCTCCTCGGTGGTGTCGCGCAGGGTGGTGACCTGCTCGAGCACCTTGCGCTGGCTGTCGAGCGCGGAGGCCAGCATGACGGCGATCCGCAGCGCCGAGACCGTGGTGGTCGCGGCCCGGTCGACGCCCTTGACCAGCTCGTCGTTGGTGCGCCGCACCACGTCCATCGCCAGGTAGCCCTGCGCGCAGACGGCGAGCTGGGTCAGCAGGTCCTGGTGCTTCTGCCGGACGGGGAAGAGGACGTCCGCGCGCAGCGCGTCCGCCTGCGCGGGGTCGGTCCGCTCGGTCTCGGCGATCCGCTGCCCGATCGCCCCGTCGAGGGCGTCGGTCAGCACGACGTACTCCTGGAGCTTGCCCATCGTCTCCCACAGCCGGGCCCGCTCGGTGTGCAGCGCGGCGTTGTCGCGGCGCAGCTCGTCCTGGCCGCCGCGCAGCGCGCCGACGATCCGGTTGAGGGTGGCCTGCGAGGAGGCGTACTTCGCCACGTGGTCGCGGAACCTGTTGCCGCCCGGGAGCTTGGCCAGGAGGCGGCGGGCGCCCTTGGCCGGGGTGTCGCGCGGGTCCAGGTCCTCGACGGTGCGCCGCAGCTCGACCAGCGAGCCGGCGACCCGGGCCTGCGCGTCCCCGCCCTCGGTGCTCAGCGAGCGCACGGCCCGGTCCAGCATCCGGTTGGACTGCTGGGAGGCGCCCCGGATGTCGGCGGCGCCGAGCCCGGCGATCTCGCCGATGCGCTGCGCGAACTCGGGGGAGCGGGCGTCGAGTCCGGCGAGCGAACCGACGTACTCCCCGGCCCGGCGGGCCATCTCGTCGCGGACCCCGTCCTGCAGCGGCACCAGGCCCGCGGCCTGTTCCGTGCGGATCGCGGCGACCGGTTCGGGGGCGGTCAGGACCAGCGGACCGTCCCCGGAGGATCCGGGCCCCTCGGGAGGTGTCAGTGTCATGGCGTGTCCCCCTGCGCCTTGGCGCGCGCCGCGAGCGTCATCAGGATCTTGACGGTGGGCGTGTTCACCTGGCGGATTCCGGTGAGCTTCTGGTTGAGGTAATCGGTGTGCGGGGCGGTGGCCGCGGTGAACTCGGCCAGTCCGTCCTGCGGGCGCAGCCCGTGCTTGACGGCCAGTTGGCGCAGGGTCGGATCGCTGGCCAGCAGTGCGCCGAGGTCCTTGGCCCTGTCGTTCAGCGGCACGAAGGTGTGCGCGGAGTTGACGGTGGTGTCCGGGTAGAGGACCACCACGCCGTCGAGGTCGGCCGGCTGCTTCTGCAGCAGCAGCGCGGCCACCTGGGACTCGTACACCAGGATGAGCGGATCGCCGGCGCCGCTGATGAAGGCGCGGAAGGGGTCGTCGGTGGAGGGCGCCAACGCGCCCTGTACGGCGATCAGCTTGCGCAGCAGCGGTGCGGTGCGGTCGACGCCCGCGTCGTCGGAGACGACGGCGGCGTTGTTGGCGACGTTGGAGGCCGCGGCGAGGAAGAGGGCGCCGGAGTTGGACGAGGCGGGGTCGGTGGTCCTGATGAACACCGTCCCGCTGAGCGCGGCGTCGGCGGCGGATCCGGGCAGCTGCTGCCAGGTGCGGTCCTCGGCGGCGGCCTTGAGGTAGGGACCCATGAGCAGGGTGCCGGTGTGCTTGCCGGTCATCGTCACGAGCTTGTTGCCGGCGAGCACCTCGGCGGCGCTCGCACGGGCCACGACGACGAGCGGCGAGTAGAAGGGACGGGTGGTCTGCGCGCCCTGGAGCTTGGCCTTGGCCTCGATCTCGCGGGCGGGCTCGCTGCTGCTGGGGAAGGCGAAGTCGTACTGGTCCAGGGGCAGTTTGTCCATCGCCCAGGACCCGGAGGTCTCCGTCTTGAGGGTGTAGCCCTTGGCGGACAGGGCCTTCACCACGTCGGGATCGGCGAAGAACTCGGCCTTCTCCGAACCGATGACTCCCCGCACGGTCTTCGTTGCCGTGCGCTCTGTGCCCCGGTCTCCTTGGCCCACCAGGACGACGGCTATGACGCCGCCGATCAGGAGGGCCGCCAGGGCGATTCCGAAGATGCGTCTCACGAGGGCAGCGTGCTCACGGAAACCCACATTCCGCGCGCGGTTGAGTGAACGTCAGGTGAGCAGGTGGTCCCACTTCGACCGCGGGTGAATCATCGGTGCATGAAGCGGGGGCTCGGGCAAGGACGCAAGGGCATGAGGCGACCATGAAGCAAGTGAGCGGGTGGCTGGCGGCGCTGGTGATGGTGGCCGCGGGGATGGTCTTCGTCCCCTTCGGCCTGTACGTGTGGGCGAGCAGCGGGCCCGGGCCGTCCGGGGCGGCGGCGCGGCCGGTGGCCGAGGACGTGGCGGTGACGGGCTGCCGAATCGATCCGGCAAGCCATCGGGTGCTGGCCCGGGTCGAGGTGGTGAGCCGCACGGCGCGGTCGGGCTCCTACGCCGTGACCGTCGAGTTCCGTCGCGGCACGGTGGGCGCCGCGGGTGCTGCGGGCGCCGCGGGTGCTGCCGAGGCGGACGACGTACCGGTGCGGTCCCTGGTGAAGGTCGCCGCCGCGGGACCGGGTGAGGTCGGCCGGGGCGAGGCGGTCGGTCCGGCCTGGCCCGTCGGCGTGGTGCCCTGGTGCGGGGTGGCGGGGGTGGAGCTGGTCGCGCCGGGCGGCTGAGCCGAGGGCGCGCAGGACGCGCGGGGCGCGGGGGAGGAGCATGGCACCCGGTCCGAGGCCTCCGCGGCCCCGGACCGGGGCCGTCTAGAGGGCGCCTGCCGGGTCGACGGCGGCGGAGTGCGCGTCCATGCGCTCGGCGGCGAGGATCGCGACGGCGGTGTCGGCGCGCGAGGCGGCGACGAGGAGCGCGCGGGCGGCGAGGTCGTGGGCGCGCTGGTGCAGGGCGCCGCGATCGGCGTCCCCGGCGGCGGCGGGCCTGCCCTTGATCCGTGCGGGCACGCGCCCGCGCAGCCGGGCGACCTGGCCGGAGATCTGCTCGGCGGCCTCGTCCAGACCCAGCTCGTCGGTGACGGCGAGGAGGGCGGCCAGGTGTCCGGCGAGCTGGGTGTCCAGCGCTTCGCCACGGCTGCTGTGCGGGTAGTCGGCGCGGCCGCCGCCCATGCGGTGGACCGACTTGGTGCGGATCGGCTCGTACACGAGGGGGCCTCCTGCGGGGTCAGGAGACCATCCTACATTGGATCCGGTCTAAAGTTGAGCTGAATCCGGCTGTGGCTGCCGGTCGGTGCTAATGCTGGCTGTAACCGTCCAGGAAGCTGCCGATCCGGGTCACCGCGTCGGCCAGGTCCTTGGCGCTCGGCAGGGTGACGATCCGGAAGTGATCGGGCTCGGGCCAGTTGAAGCCCGTACCGTGCACGACCATGATCTTCTCGGCCCGCAGCAGGTCGAGGACCATCTGGCGGTCGTCCTTGATCTTGTAGACCGAGGGGTCCAGCTTCGGGAAGAGGTACAGCGCGCCCTTGGGCTTCACGCAGGTGATCCCCGGGATCTGCGTGAGCAGGTCGTAGGCCGTGTCGCGCTGCTCCAGCAGTCGGCCGCCCGGCAGCACCAGGTCCACGATCGACTGGCGGCCGCCGAGGGCCGTGGCCACGGCGTGCTGCGAGGGCATGTTCGCGCACAGTCGCATGTTGGCCAGGATCGTCAGGCCCTCGATGTAGGACGAGGCGTGCTGCTTGGGGCCGCAGACGGCCATCCAGCCGGAGCGGTAACCGGCGACGCGGTAGTTCTTGGAGAGCCCGTTGAAGGTCAGGGTCAGCAGGTCCGGCGCGATGGCGGCGGTCGGCGTGTGGGTGGCCCCGTCGAAGAGGATCCGGTCGTAGATCTCGTCGGAGCAGACCACGAGGTTGTGGCGGCGGGCGATGTCGGTGAGCCCGCGCAGCATCTCGTCGTCGTAGACCGCGCCGGTCGGGTTGTTCGGGTTGATGATCACGAGCGCGCGGGTGCGGTCGGTGATCTTCCGCTCGATGTCGGCCAGGTCCGGCATCCAGTCCGACTGCTCGTCGCAGCGGTAGTGGACGGCGGTGCCGCCGGCCAGCGAGACGGAGGCGGTCCACAGCGGGTAGTCGGGCGCCGGGACGAGCACCTCGTCGCCGTCGTCCAGCAGCGCCTGCATGGACATCTGGATCAGCTCGGAGACCCCGTTGCCGATGTAGATGTCCTCGACGTCCAGGTCGATGCCCTTGGTCTGGTAGTGCTGCATCACCGCGCGGCGCGCGGACAGCAGCCCCTTCGCGTCCCCGTAGCCGTGGGCCGTGCCCAGGTTGCGGAGCATGTCCTCGAGGATCTCGGGCGGGCACTCGAAGCCGAAGGCCGCCGGGTTGCCCGTGTTGAGCTTGAGGATGCGATGACCTGCTGCTTCGAGCCGCATGGCCTCTTCGAGCACGGGCCCGCGGATCTCGTAGCAGACATTGGCGAGTTTCGTTGACTGGATCACCTGCATGGCGGGAGCTTACGGGGCCGGGCGCCCCGGCGCTGCGGGATTCGGCCCGCCGGGTGAAGGGCGAAATGCCCTGGTTCGCGGAATGGGCGGGGTGGGGGTGGGCCGCGCCCTTGGAAACGTGGGTGCGCCCGCGTTCCGGCCTGCGGAATGGCGCGGGGCCGGGTCCAGGACGCGGACCGGTGTTGCGCTCGTCACGCCGCTGCGCATAGGTGATCACCTGGTGAGGTGATCACCTGAACGGAGAGGGGGTTGCGGGATGGCCGGAACGAGGGAGCGGGCGCCCGGGAACGCGCCGGGGCCGGACTCGGTGCTGCGCTTCGCGACGGAGCTGTGCGCGTGGGTGGCCGCGCCCTGGGCGCTGGCCGGATGGTCGGTGTGGGCCGCCGTGGCGGGCGTCGTGCTGCTGATCGGCCTGCCGACCGTGTTCGCGACCCCGGGCGACAAGGCCCAGGTGATCGTCCCGGTCCCGGGCGCGGTCACGGTGGCCCTGGTGCTGCTGCAACTGGTGGCCGCCGTGGTCGCCTCCTGGGCGGCCTGGCCGGTGTGGGCCGCGATCGCGGTGAGCGCCCTGGCCGCGGCCTGTCTGGTGACGGAACGGGGCCGCTGGCGGCGCCTGCTGACGGTGTGACGCGCTGCGGGACTTTCAGGCGGTGCGGCGGAGGACGGCGTACGTCGTCTGCATGAAGCCCGCGTCCAGGACCTTTGCGGCGGTCAGCTGGAGGTCGATGTCCCGGTCCAGGGCGCCGAAGAGGGGCAGGCCCTCGCCGATCAGGACCGGGGCGGTGGTGATGATCAGCTCGTCCAGGAGGCCCTCCCGCAGGAAGGTCTGGATGGTCCTGCCGCCGTCGACGTACACCGCGCGCGCCCCGTGCACGGTCAGCCCGGCCAGCAGCTCCGCCGGTGAGCGGTGGACGGTGACGCGCGGGTCGTCGGTGGTCAGCCCGGTGCTGAGGACCACGACCCGCTTGCCCGCGTAGGGCCAGAAGCCGAAGGTGAGGACCTTCTCGTACGTGCGGCGGCCCAGGGCGACGGTGTCGATCCCGGCGAGGAACTCCAGGTAGCCCGTCTCCCCGGCCTGCGCGCCCCGCATGGTGAGCCACTCGATGTCGCCGTCGGGGCGGGCGATGAAGCCGTCGAGGCTGACCCCGATGGTCGCGGCGGTCCGGAACGGCCGGTCGGCGGGGGCGGTCCGCTCGGCGGGGTCGATCCGGTAGCCGGTGGGGTCGCCGGCGCCGTCGGCGTCGCTCATGAGGGGGTGCTCCCGGAGTGGAGGAACGATTGTTCGATCATTGAAGCATGTCGTCGACGGCTGTCGGTGGCCCCTGGCAGCATGGCCTGATGCAGCCGTTGAGGATCATCAAGGGGGACGCCACCAGCCCGCAGGCGAAGGGGCCGAAGATCGTCGCCCACGTGTGCAACGACCTGGGCGGCTGGGGCAAGGGGTTCGTCCTGGCCGTCTCGAAGCGCTGGCCGGAGCCCGAGGCCGCGTACCGGGCCTGGCACCGGGGCCGCAGCGGGAACGACTTCGGGCTGGGCGCCGTGCAGCTGGTGCAGGTCCGGGCGGACGTCTGGGTCGCCAACATGGTGGGCCAGCGCGGCATGCGCACCGGCAGCGGCGGCCCGCCCGTCCGCTACGACGCCGTCGGGCGCTGCCTCGCGGCCCTGGCCGAGCACGCCGTCGCCCTGGGCGCCTCCGTCCACATGCCCCGCATCGGCTGCGGGCTCGCGGGCGGTACGTGGACCCGCGTCGAGCCCCTGGTCACGGCCGCGCTGTCCGCCCGTGACGTGGCGGTGACGGTCTACGACTTCGACTGAGCCTCAGCGCTCGATGATCGCCAGCGGGATCTCGCGCGCGGTGCGGGCCTGGTCGTCCTCGAAGGGCGGCCACAGGGCGGTCAGCGCCGGCCAGTAGGCCTCGCGCTCCGCGGCGGTGGCCGGGCGGGCCTTGGCCTGGAAGGGGGCCGGGCCCCGCTGGACGCGGACCTCGGGCTCCGCTTCGAGGTTGCGGTACCAGTCGGGATGGTCCGGGGCGCCGCCGGCCGAAGCGGCGACGATCAGGCGGCCCTCGTCCTCGACGTAGATCAGCGGGGTGCGGGCCGTGCGGCCGCTGACCCGGCCGAGCGTGGTGAGCAGGAGGGTGGGGACGCCGTGCCAGAGGTGCCCGTCGACACCGCCGGTGGCCACGTACGCGCGTACGTGCGCCAGCTCCCGCTCGCCCCGCGGGTCCGCGGGACGGTCCCAGTCTGCGTGGGGATCGTGCATGGGCGGGTCCTGCCCTCCGTGGTGCGGGTGCGTGCCGTTCGGCGCGGATGCGAGCGGATGTGAGGGGCTAACGAGGAGCCGCGGGTTCCGTCACGATGGCCGGTCGCCGGTCGCCGGTCGCCGGTCGCCGGTCGCCGGTCGCCGGTCGCCGGTCGCCGGTCCGCCACCGCGGTCCGGCCGGTGTGCGGGGGCGCCGCCGTCCGCGGCGTGCCCCCGCGGGCGGCGCTCAGGCCAGTTCGGCCCGCTCGATCAGGACCGCCTCGGCCGGCACGTCGCCGTGGCCGCCCGCGCGACCCGTCCTGACGGCGGCGATGGCGTCGACGACCTCCCGGCCCTCGGTGACCGTGCCGAAGACGGCGTAGCCGAAGCCGCCCGGGGTCGGGGCGGTGTGGTCCAGGAAGGCGTTGTCGGCGGTGTTCACGAAGAACTGCGCGGTGGCCGAATGCGGGGCGCTGGTGCGGGCCATGGCGACCGTGTACTTCGTGTTCTTCAGGCCGTTGGCCGCCTCGTTCTCCACCGGCGCCCGGGTGGGCTTCTGGTTCATGTCCGGGGTGAAGCCGCCGCCCTGGTTCATGAAGCCGGGGATGACCCGGTGGAAGATCGTTCCGGCGTAGTGGCCGCTCTCGACGTAGGAGAGGAAGTTCGCCACCGTCGCGGGAGCCCGCTCCTCGTCGAGGTCGATCACGATGGCGCCGAAGTTGGTCGTCAGTTTGACCTGGGGCATGGGGGGTCCGGTCCCTTCTGGGGGCGTGGAGCGTGCGGGAGGGGCGGATCCTGGGTGCGGACCCTGGCGTGGATCCCTGTGTGGATCTTCCTTTTAGCTTCGCAGACCTGGCAATACGTGCCAACGGGCAGGGGTGGCCGAAGCGGTGCGGGTCGCGCGCGGGACCGGAGGAGGGCGTGCGGAAGCCCCGGGGGCGGTGCCCCGGGGCACTGGATCCGAGAGGGACGGCCTAGGGCGTGTTTCGAAAGTCCCGCCTGGCTCGCGACGCCTGGTACCGCGCCTCGCGGCGTTGTCGGAACGCCCGATTACGTCCGGTAGGCGGGCGATCCTCCGCCTTGCGATGCACGGCACCAGACGCCGCGAGCCGCGCCCTTCGGGCGCCCGGCGCTACTTTCGAAACACGCCCTAGGGGAGGTAGCGCTCGATGACCGCCGGACCCTCCTTCTCCATCAGCTCGCGCGCCTTTTCGAGCCGCTCCGGAGTCGGGTCCTGTCCGCGCGCCATCACGAGGTCTTCGGGGTCGTAGGGCCGCTCTCCGCCGGAGAAGAGCTTGGCCGGGCGGCCGGGCTGCTGGTCCGTGTCACTGTCCATCGGTACCTCCTCCACTGCCCCCTGGCCCCATCCTGCGGCGCCCCGCCCTTGAACGCACGTCGGCCGTGCGCGGCGGCCGGGTGCGGCGCGCTAGGCGACGGTCAGCGTCAACAGGGCCCCGGCCGCCACCAGTGCCCCGCAGATGATCAGGTTCACCAGCTTGTGCTCCATGAACACCGCGACGAACTCGCGGATCGTCGCGCTCGGCCAGAAGTACGCCGCCGTCGGCGAGCCGAGCACCTGTCCGTTGACCCGTGCCTTGCGCGCCATCATCGCGGCGCGGAAGGCGTGGAAGTTGTTCGTGACGACCACGCAGCGGTACCCCGGCACGGACTCGGACATGATCCGCTCGCTGAACAGGAGGTTCTCCTCCGTGGTCCGAGAGCGGTCCTCCAGGCGCACGTGCTCGGCCGGCACGCCCTGCGCGATCAGCCAGTCCGCCATCGCCCGGGCCTCGGCGACCTTCTCGTTCGACCCCTTGCCGCCGGAGGCCAGCAGCAGCGGGGCCGGGCCGCCGCGGGCGGTCTGGGCCGCGTGGATCTGCATGCCCTTGCGCAGCCGGGACGCCAGCAGCGGCGGCACCCGGTCCCCGCCGATCAGGCCGGAGCCCAGCATCACCACGAAGTCGACGTCACCGCGCACCGCGATCCGCCCGTAGAGGTAGGCGTAGCCGAGGAAGCAGAGGAAGAGGAAGGAGACGTAGAGCGAGACCAGCAGCACCGTGGCGACGGGGACGGCGAGCGCGTTCGACTCCGTGGCGAGGGCGAGCGCCGTCAGCACCAGCAGCCCGATGATCGCCAGCCCGGCGAGCAGCGACAGGAGGTTGGCCAGCGCGACGCCCTCCTTGCGGGCCATCGTCACGCCGTTGGCGATCAGGAACAGCGCCAGCGCGACCACCCCGAGCGCCGGGACCGCGAGGACCAGCGGGGCCACGAACCGGCCGCTGCCGGCGGGCAGGCGGTCGATCTGGGACAGCACCGCCACCGAGAGGCTGATGCAGGTCAGGCCCAGGTAGACGGCGTTGCGAAAACGCCTCCGGTCCTCGCGGACGCTTATCCAGAAGAGGAGGAGGAACAGGCCGGACACCGCAAAGGCGAACATGTCGCACATCGTAGGCGGCGCGCCCGTGGCGGCCGCGCCTGTGGTCGCGGCCGCCGCCCCGCCCGCGGCCGTCGCCCCACCAGCGGTGGCCGTGCCTCAGAAGAAGGTGCGGACGAACTCGGTGACCGTCCCGTCCGCCGCGACGACCGGGACCAGCTGCCACTTCTCGAAGATCGTGCACGGGTGGGACATGGCCAGCCCCACCAGGTCGCCGACCTCCAGGTCCCCGGCGCCGTCGGTCTCCAGCCAGGCGTGCTGGTCGGAGAGCTTCACCAGGCGCACCCCCGCGGCCGGGCGCTCCACCCCGTCGAGGGCCCCGCGCACCACCTCGGGCACCGGCAGCCCGAGGTCGTACGCCACGTCCCGCTTGCCGGCGTTCAAGAACGCCTGGGTGGGGGAGGGGCGGGAGACGACCTGGGCCCAGAGCCGGAAGGCGGGCAGCAGCCCGCCCTCCTCGGGCACCCGGTTGAAGGGGGTCAGCTTGGTGTACCAGTCGTGGTCGTGGGAGACGTACGCGCCGGAGCGCAGCAGCTTCAGGACCGGCCGGGACAGCGGCGGCAGCTCGGCGAAGGCCTCGGCGACGGCGTCGAACCAGGAGCTGCCGCCCGCGCTCAGCACGATCTCCTCGCCGGGTGCGAGGGCGCCGAAGCGGCCCTCCGCGTCCAGGGCGACGGTGAGGGCGGTCAGGCGGCGCAGCCAGGCGGTGACCTTCGCGGGGTCCGCGCCGGGCACCTCGGCCTCGTAGCCCGCGACGCCGACCAGGCGCAGGGTGGCGGTGCGGGCGACCGCGTCCGCGACGGCGCGGCACTCGTCCTCGGTCCGGGCGCCGGTACGGGCCCCCTCGCCGGCGCCGAGTTCGAGGACGACGTCCACGGGGCGGGTGGCGCCGCTCGGCGCGAGGGCCCGGTCCATCAGCTCGACCCCGCGCACGGAGTCGACGTAGCAGACGAACCGGAACTCCGGGTCGGCCGCCAGCTCGGCGGCGACCCAGCGCAGCGCGGCGGCGTCGACGAGCTGGTTCGCCAGGAAGATCCGCTGGATCCCGAAGGCGCGGTACACGCGGGCCTGGTGGGGCATGGCGGCGGTGATGCCCCAGGCGCCGTGCTCCAGCTGGCGCTCGAAGAGCTGCGGGGACATGCACGTCTTGCCGTGCGGGGCGAAGGCGAGGCCGTGGCGGGCGGTGTAGCGGCCGAGCACGGCGAGGTTGTGTTCGAGGGCGTCGGCGTCCAGGGTCAGGACGGGCGTGGTGAACCCGCCCGTGTGCAGGTCGCGGCGCTGGGCGGCCAGCTCGCCGACGGTGAGGCCGGCGGCCTCGGCGTCCGGGGGCAGGCCCTTGAAGCGGTGGTCGACCGGTTCGTCGGCGAGCCGCGCGACGGCGTTCCCGGGCTTCCCGGCCTCCGTGGCGTCCGGGGTGCGGGCGTCGTCCGCGGCGGGCCGGGCGGCGCGGGCCGCTTCGGCGGGGGCGTGGTCCATGGGTGCCTCCTCGCGTTGCGGTTGATGCAACGGTCGTTGCCGGTTGTGGCTCCCGCTGTCTAACATCCCGGATGACGGCGGGTCAACGCGGCCCGCCCCGCCGCACCCGCCGCGCACGCCGTGCCCGGACCGGGGCGGGGGACGGACGGGGGAGCCGCATGAGCCAGTCGGTCGACCGCGCGCTCGGCATCCTGCCGCTCCTGGCCCGCGGACCGGCGGACCTCGGCGGCGTCGCGCGCGAGCTGGACGTCCACAAGAGCACCGCCCTGCGCCTGCTGCGCACCCTGCACGCGCACGGCCTCGTCTACCGCCAGCCCGACGGCCGCTACCGCCTCGGCGCGCACCTCTTCGCCCTCGCCGCCGAGGCCGTCGAGAACCTCGACGTGCGCGAGATCGCCCACCCCCACCTCGTCGAACTCGGCGCCCGCACCGGGCACACCGTGCACCTGGCGGTCCACCAGGACGACGAGGTCGTGTACATCGACAAGGTGGACAGCCGCTACCCGGTGCGCATGTACTCGCGCATCGGCAAGCCGGTCCCGCTGACCGTCGCCGCCGTCTCCAAGGTGCTGCTCGCCGACCTGCCGGAGCCGGAGCGCCGCGCACTGGCGGCGCGCGTCGAGTACCCGCGCTACACGGCCCGCTCGGTCCCGGACGCCGATGCCTTCCTGCGCGAGCTGGACCTCGTACGGGACCAGGGCTGGGCGGCCGACCTCGGCGGCCACGAGGAGTCGATCAACTGCGTGGGGGCGCCGGTGCGCGGGGCGGACGGGCGGGCCGTCGCCGCGATGTCGCTGTCCGCGCCCGGCGTGGTCGTCACCGCGGAGGAACTGCTCGACCTGCTGCCGCTGGTGCGCGCCGGCGCCGAGGCCATCAGCAGGGAGTACGCGGGCTCGGGCCCGCTGCCCGCCGCCCTCTAGGCCGTCTCCTTCGGATCGTGCCCGACGGCCCGCGGTCCCGCCGGACAGGGGCGCTGTCCGGCGGGACCGAGGGGTGCGCGTCACGCGGTGCCGAGCGGTGCTACGCGGTGCAGTACTGCGCGGCCTTGCCGATCGAGCGGTACATGCAGTCCGCGTTCTCCAGGAGTTGGAGCACCGCGTCCTTGTTGCGCGCGGTCTCGCGGTCGATGACCTCGTCGGGCGGGTAGAAGCCGCCGCCGCTGCCGGACTCGCCGGGGTACATCTCGAAGGTGTAGGTGAAGATCTTCTGCGAGCCCCACAGCCAGTCGTCGATCGTCCCGTCCGTGATGTACAGGTCGCTCGACTGCTCGGGGGTGTAGCCGTTGCTCGCGGCCATGCTGGTGCCGATCTTCTTGTAGACCGCGAGGTCGTCCGCCGTCAGGCCCGGGGCGGTGTCGTTGTAGGTCCAGCCGTACGGCCACAGGACCAGCTGGCTGTAGGTGTGGAAGTCGATGGACGCCTTGATCTGCTGCTTGCCGCCGATGACCCGGCTGCGCACGAAGTCCGCGACCACCTTGACCTCGGGCGCCGACTCGGCCGCCGCGCCGCGGTAGGTCTCGGATCCCTTGCTGCTGGAGGAGCCGCCGCAGCAGCCCCACTTGTAGTTCCAGTTGCGGTTCTCGTCGGTGCCGACGGAGGAGGAGCCGGAGTTGGGCTGCCGGTTCTTGCGCCAGGACCGGTAGGAGCCGGAGGCGATGTCGTACTCGCCCCCGTCCGGGTTGAGGTCCGGCACGACCCAGATCTCGCGGTCGTTGACCATGCTGGTGATCCGGGAGTCGGTGCCGTACTTGGACCCGAACTCCTTGAGCAGGTACAGGGCCATCTCGACGGTGAGGTGCTCGCGCGCGTGCTGGTGCGCGGTGAAGAGGACCTCGGGCTCGTTCTCGTCGGTCGCGACGTTGTCGCTGATCTTGATGGCGATGATGTCCCGGCCCTCGTAGGACTTTCCGATGACCTTCTTGCTCATGATCGAGGGATAGGCCGCGAGGTCCTGGTTGATCTCCGCCGTGGCCTCGGCGTAGTTGTGGTACCTGGAGTCGGCCGAGGGGAAGTCGAAGGGGGCGGCGGCGATGCCGGGCATCGAGCGGTCCGGCGGCCCGGCCAGCGCGGTCAGCTCGTAGCCGCGTGCGCGCAGGGCCTTGGCCTGCATCGGGTCGGCGCTGACGACGACGGTGTGGTCGTCCACCTCGTCGATCGACACGCCGGTCGCGAGCAGCGCCGTACGGTCGGCGGCCGAGGAGGGGCCGTGGATGCGGTACTGGACGATCGCCTCGTCCTGGGTCTGGGTGGAGGGGGTGGGCGGTGGCGAGGCCGTGGCCGCGCTCATGCCGTAGGCGGGTGCGCCGAGCGCGAGCGCCAGCAGGGCCGCCGTGACGGCGGCCCTTCGGCGGGCGTGGAGCCGCATGCGTTCTCCTGGGTGGGGAGTGTGGGGGTAGCCGTGCGGACGCGCACAGCGTCCGCCCGTGGCATGTCCAGGTCAAGAGTCGGTATCCGGTCAAGAGCCGGGATCCGGCCACCCCCACAGGTACCCGCTACGGCAGGCCGTGCACGTGCGGACCCACCGCGTTGGACCAAGCGCTACCCGCTTTGGCGTCCCAGTTGGTCGACCAGGTCATCGCGCCGCGCAGCCCCGGGTAGGTCTTGGACGGCTTGAAGGATCCGCAGTTCGTGCCCTTGGCCAGGCAGTCCAGCGCGTTGTTCACGACGGTCGGCGAGACGTAGCCGCTGCCCGCGCCGCTGGGCGAGGCCGGCACGCCCAGGCCCACCTGCGAGGGGGCGAGCCCGCCCTCCAGCTGGATGCAGGCCAGCGCGGTGAGGAAGTCCACCGAGCCCTGGGAGTAGACCTTGCCGTCGCAGCCGAGCATCGCGCCGCTGTTGTAGTACTGCATGTTGACGACGGTGAGGATGTCCTTGACCGCGAGCGCCGTCTTGAAGTAGCCGCCCTGCGTCGACTGCATGTCGATGGTCTGCGGGGCCATGGTGAGGACGAAGGACGAGCCGGCCTTCTGGGCCAGGGAGCGCAGCGCCTGGGTCATGTAGGTCGGGTTGAGACCGTTCTCCAGGTCGATGTCGATCCCGCTGAAGCCGTACTCCTGCATCAGGGCGTAGGCCGAGTTCGCCAGGTTGTTGGCCGAGGCGGAGTCGTTGACCGAGATCGTGCCCTTCTCGCCGCCGATCGAGAGGACGACCGACTTCCCGGCCGCCTTCTTCGCCGCCACGTCCGCCTTGAACTGCGCGACCGTGTAGCCGCCGAGTCCGGCCGAGTCGAGGTTGAAGGAGATGGCGCCGGGCGTGGAGGTGGCGTCGGCGAAGGACACCGCGATGATGTCGTACTGCGCCTGGACGTCGGAGAGCTTCTGGACGGTCGCGCCGTTGTTGAAGTTCTGCCAGTACCCGGTCAGCGCGTGCTTGGGCACGGACGGGTTCGGGCCCGGGTCGCCCCCGCCGCCGGTCGTGGTGCCGCTGACGGGCGCCGAGCGCGGACCCTCGCCCGCCTGGTTGTAGGCGCTCACCTGGAGGGAGTACGTCGTGGACGCGGCCAGGTTCTGGAGCTGGGCCGAGGTGGCCCCGGTGACCGTCTTGACCCGGACGCCGTCCTGGTAGACGTAATAGCCGGTCGCGCCGCTGACCGCGCCCCACGAAAGGGTGAGCGCGTTCTGGCTCTGGCCGGAAACCGCGAGGGCCGCCGGGGCGCCGGGGACCGAGGGCCCCGGATCGGTGCCGCCGCCCCCGTCGGGGCCGAAGACGCTGAAGTCGTCGGCGTAGTAGGCGCTCTGGCCGTACCAGCCGTGCGTCCACACGGTGACCTGGGTGGTGCTGGGGCCCGTGGTGAAGGTGGTGGACAGCTTCTGCCAGCCGGAGCCCGAGCCGGGGGTCCAGGTGGAGACGTCCTGGGTGCCGGTACCGGTCGCGCCGAGGTAGACGTACGAGCCCTGGACCTGCGTGCTCAGCGTGTAGGTCGAGTTCGGCTTGACCGTGACGCTCTGGCTGCACTGGGCGTTGTCCTGGCCCGCCGGGGTGGCTTTGAGGGCGCCGGTCCCGGCGAAGACGGGGGAGGAGACGGCCGCGCCGCTGGAGCCCGTACAGCTCCAGTTGGACAGCCCGGACTCGAAGCCGCCGTTGCGGGCGACGTTCACGTCGGCGGCCTGGGCGGTGCCGGCGGCGAGGGCGGTGAGCCCGGCGGCCGTGAGGGTGGTGGCGCCCAGCAGGGCGAGCGTGCGGATGCGTTTCACGGAGGACTCCGGTGGGGGGAGTGGGACGGCGGGGAGCGGGGAAGGCGGGGGAGAGCGGCGGGGCGGGGCAAGTGGGGTGCCCCGTCGTCGCGTTGGCGGTCGAAGGTGGTAGCCAAGTTGGTCCAGACCAATCTCCATGTCAAGGGTCTTTGCGATGTGGCCGGAATTGGCCAGTCATCGGTTCCTTGTTGTCCCGGTTTCCGGCCACCTGTGACACGTGCCCGCAGCACGGGAATCGGCAAGCCCCTGCCCCGCCAGGGAGGACGCGGATATGGTGCTCGGGCAGGAGGGAAGCGCGTCGGTCGTTTGCGGTCGCGCAGCATGTGCGCGGACGCGCCGGACCCGTGAACGTCCGTGGCGCACGGGGTGAACAGGGGGATTCGCGTGCCGACCGCCATCGCTGTCACCAGTGCCGATCTGGTGCTGCCCGCCCCCGACCGGCACACCCCGGCGGGCGTCGTGCTGCACCCGCCGGAGCAGCTGGACCTGGAGGGCGCGCTCGCCGAAACCACGGCCCTGTTGGAGCGCCACGGGCACGTCGTGGCCGTCGTGCCGACCTGGTTGCCGGCCGCCACGGTCCGTCGGCTGCACACCGTACGGGCCATCCTGGAAAGCGACCGGATCGCGCTCATCGGCACCGATCTGCCGCCGCTGGCGACCGCCTTGCTGGTGCGTCAGCTGCGCCAGCTGAGCGTGTGCGATTTCAGTCCCGGAATCATTGCGTCCGCCGCGCGACTGCTCTCCCACTACATCTACGCGGGCGCCCTCCTGGGCACCGTGGCCAAGCTCGACCGGGTCCCGGTCGGCCTCAAGGCCCACGCCAGGTCCTGGAGCCCGAACGCCCAGTTCGCCGTACTGGCCAACCCCGAGCCCCACCTGGTCAAGCTCGGCGGTTCGAGCGGGGGCGGCGGGGCGCACGGCGGCGGGGGAGCCGTCCTGCCCCCGGGGCCCGGCTTCGCCACGCACCTCACCTTCGCCCGCGGCCAGCTCGCCTCCGACTGGGTCACCGCCGAACTCGCCCCCGCCTGGCAGGTCCAAGGGGTGATGGAGAACCCGCTGCCCGCCGACTCGCCCGCCTGGTGGGCCACCGGCAAGCTCGTCGAGTTCGCCGCGGCCATCCCCGACATCGCCATGCTCTACCAGCTGGTCGCCTCCGTCCGCCGCGAGCGGTGCCGCTGGTGCGGGGCCGAACTCATCGGCGACCGCTGCGGATTCTGCGCCGCCCCGCTCGTCGCACCCTCCTCAGCCCCCTCCGCCGCCGCACCGTCCACCGCCGTCCCCGGAGCCCGCTCCGCGGAGGGCCCCGCGTCCCGTCCCAGATCCTGACCGGCCCGAACGAAGAACGACGAGGTAGTCCCGGCCATGAACTCACGCCAGCGCCGCGGCGTCATCCTGCTGCTCCTGTCGGTCCTGTGCGCCCTCGGCGCCATCGCCGGGGTGCTGATGGTGATCGGCGACGTCAACTCGAAGGTCGGCCCCGAGGTCGTGGCGTACCGGGCCAAGGGCGACATAGCCCCGTACAGCCCGCTGAACGCGGGCCAGTTCGAGGAGATCAAGATGCCCAAGCGCTGGCTCTCGACGACCGCGATCACCGACCTGGGCGCCGTCCGGGACAAGATCGCGCTCACCACCCTGCGCAAGGGCTCCCTGCTCCAGAGCGACATGGTCGTCGACAAGCCGCAGCTCCAACCCGGTGAGCAGGAGATCGCCATCATGATCGACGCGGCGACCGGAGTGGCCGGAAAGATCTACTCCGGCGCCAAGGTCAACATCATCGCCACCTTCAAGGGGGCCAAGGAGAACGACCCCGCCCGCTCGGTGATCATCGTGGCCAACGCCCGCGTCATCAACGTCGGCAAGCTGACCTCCCTCGACAAGGACGGCAGCCGCACCGGACCGGCCGAGGTCGTGCCGATCACCTTCGCCCTGAACACCAAGGACACCCAGCGCGTCGCCTACGCCGAGTCCTTCGCGGCGCACGTCCGCCTGGCCCTCGTGGCCCCCGGCGCCGAATCGGCGCCCGCCCCGAGCGATCGCACGTACACCCTCGACGGGGACAAGTGAGGCCCGGATGACCACCCGAATCCTCCCGGCGGTCGGTGACCCGGAGGCCGCCCGCTCCATCATCACCCTGCTCAGCCAGCTCCCCGAGGCGGAACCGGCCGCCCCGGTGCCGGACTCCACCTCGCTCCTGGACACCCTGGCCCGGCTGGCCGCGGAATCCCTCGACGAACTGCCCGAGGTGGTGCTGGTCCACGAGCGGATCGGGCCCGTCCCGGCCCTGGAACTCATCCGCGACGTCGCCCTGCGCTTCCCGGCCGTCGGCGTCATCCTGGTCAGCTCCGGAGCCGGCCCCGGCCTCTTCTCCGCCGCGATGGACTCCGGCGCGCGCGGCCTGATCGGGCTGCCGCTGGCCTACGAGGAGCTCGCCGCCCGCGTCCAGGCCGCCGCCCAGTGGTCCGTGGGCGTGCGCCGCCACCTGGGCCGCGGCCCCGACGTCCTGCCCGGCCCCGGCGGCCGCGTGGTCACGGTCACCGGAGCCAAGGGCGGGGTGGGCGCCACCTTCACCGCCGTCCAGTTCGCGCTGGCCGCGGCCGCCGCCGGGCGGCGCACCGCGCTGGTCGACATGGACCTCCAGGCCGGGGACGTGGGCTCCTACCTCGACGTGCAGTTCCGGCGCTCCATCGCCGACCTCGCGGGGATCCAGGACATCTCGCCCCGGGTGCTCCAGGACGCGGTGTACGACGACCGCACCGGCCTCGCCCTGCTGCTGGCCCCCGGCGAGGGCGAGCGCGGCGAGGAGGTCGACGAGCGGGCCGCCCGCCAGGTCATCGCCGCCCTGCGCGGACGCTACGACCTCGTCGTCATCGACTGCGGCACCCAACTGACCGGCGCCAGCGCCACCGCCGTGGAGAGCGCGGACGTGGCGGTCCTGGTCACCACGCCGGACGTGGTCGCCGTACGCGCCGCCAAGCGGATGGTGCGGATGTGGGAACGGCTCCAGATCCGCAAGGCGGAGGAGACCTCCATGGTCGTCAACCGCTGGACCAAGCACACCGAGATACAGCCCTCGCTCATCCAGAAGATCACCAAGACCCGGGCCACCCGGACCCCGGTCCCCGCGGCCTTCAAGGAGCTCCAGGCCGTCGTGGACGCGGGCCGCGTCCAGGACCTCGACAACCGCTCCACCGTCAAGCAGGCCCTGTGGACCCTGGCCGGGGAGCTGGGCCTGCTCGCCGCACCGGACGCGGAGGAGCCGCCGCCGACGCCCGGCGGCGCCCTCGCGGTGCGCGCGGGCGGCCCCGTGGCCCGGCTGCGCGGCGGCGACCGCGGCGCGGTGGGCCCGTGGCGGCGCCGGTCCGGGGAGGGCTGAGGGGTGCGCGCCGGGGGGCGTGCACGACGTACGGCGCTCCGCGGGCGCGGGCGCGGGACCGGGCGCGGGACCGGGGGGCCGGGCGGCGGGCGCGCGGACGGCCGTCGGGGCGACCGCGGGCAGGTGGCCATCGAGTTCCTGGGGACGGTGCCGCTGATCCTGCTGCTGGTGGTCGCGGTGTGGGAGTGCGTGCTGATCGGCTACGCCTTCTCGCTCGCGGGCAACGCGGCGGACGAGGCGGCGCGCGCGGGCGCGGCCCGGGGCGACGGCGCCTGCGCGGCCGCCGCGGGCAGGCACATCGGCGGCGCCTGGCGGATGACCTCCAGCTGCGGGACCTCCGGCGACATCTACAAGGCGACCGTCACGCTCAACCTCCCCGTGCTCTACCCGGGGCTGAACATCGGGGTGCCCATCGTCGGCGAGGGCGGATCGGCCAAGGAGAGCGCGAGGTGAGCGGCGACGTGTTCGGGAACCGGAGGAGGGCGCGCTCCGACCGGGGCCAAGTGGCCCTGGAGTACATCGGGTTCGTCCCCATCGTGCTCTTCGTCGGGCTCTGCGGCATCCAGCTGGGCTGGATCGGCTACGTCCACGAACAGGCCGACACCGCGGCCCGTACGGCCGCCCGCGTGGAGGCCCGTTACGGCGAGGGCGGCGAAGCGGCGGGCCGGGCCGCGATCAGCGGCGGTCTGGCCTCGCGCGCCCGGGTCGTGGTCTCGAAGAACGACGACGCGGTGACGGTGACGGTGACGATCTCCGTCAATTCCATCGTCCCCGGGCTGAGCGTGCCCGACGCCACCCGCACCGCGATCATGCCCAACGACGACCCGAAGGTGACCGGACCATGAGCCTGCGTTCCCGGGTCAACACCCCCGACGACCGGCACGGCCCGCGCGAGGACGGCCGCCTGGTCTCCGCCTACCGCGCCAAACTGCTGGAGGAGATCGACCTCGCCGAGATGTCCGCGCTCGCGCCCGCCGAGCGCCGGGCGCGCCTGGAGCGCGTGCTCGGGCACATCATCAGCCGCGAAGGCCCGGTCCTGTCCACCGCCGAGCGCGCCCAGCTGATCCGCCGGGTCGTCGACGAGGCCCTCGGTCTCGGCGTGCTCGAACCGCTCCTGGAGGACCCCTCCATCTCCGAGATCATGGTCAACGGACCGGACCAGATCTTCGTCGAGCGCGGCGGCCGGGTCGAGCAGCTCCCGCTCCGCTTCGCCTCCCACGACCAGCTCATGCAGACCATCGAGCGGATCGTCTCCACCGTCAACCGCCGCGTGGACGAGGCCAATCCGATGGTCGACGCGCGGCTGCCCAGCGGCGAGCGCGTCAACGTCATCATCCCGCCGCTGTCACTGACCGGCGCGACCCTCACCATCCGCCGCTTCCCGCGCGCCTTCACCCTGCACGAGATGATCGGCCTCGGCTCGCTCGACGAGCAGATGCTGCTCCTGCTGTCCGGGCTGGTCCAGGCGAAGATGAACGTGATCGTCTCCGGCGCCACCGGCACCGGCAAGACCACCCTCCTCAATGCCCTCTCGGGGCTGATCCCGGAGGGCGAGCGCATCATCACCATCGAGGACTCCGCCGAACTCCAGCTCCAGCAGCCGCACGTGATCCGCCTCGAATCGCGACCGGCCAACGTCGAGGGCAAGGGCCGCATCACCATCCGCGACCTCGTCCGCAACTCCCTGCGCATGCGCCCCGACCGCATCATCGTCGGCGAGGTCCGCGGCGGCGAGACCCTCGACATGCTCCAGGCCATGTCCACCGGCCACGACGGCTCGCTCGCCACCGTCCACGCGAACAGCTCCGAGGACGCCCTGATGCGCCTGCAGACCCTCGCGTCCATGTCCGAGGTCGAGATCCCCTTCGAGGCGCTCCAGGACCAGATCAACAGCGCCGTCAACGTCATCGTCCAGCTGACCCGCTTCGGCGACGGCTCCCGCCGGATCACCGAGATCTCCATCCTCGACTCGCACGGCCGCGAGCCCTTCCGGATCACCACGGTGTGCCGCTACCGCGCCCAGCCCCCGGGGCCCGACGGCCGCGTCCTCGGCTACTTCGAGTACCGCCCGCTGCCGCGCCGGATCGCGGACCGCCTGTACATGAACAACCAGCCGGTCCCGCAGGCCTTCGGCGTCGCGACGGCCGACGGCGGCCACCCCTACCCAGGGCACCAGCCGCCGCACCGGCCCCACCAGCCGCAGTTCGAGGCGCACCAGCCGCCCTACCCGGCGGCGCTCCAGCCGCCGTACCCACACGATCCGCTCGATCCGCTCGACCCCCGGACCATCCTGTGAACGCTCTCGTGCTCCTCACCCTCGGAGCCACCCTGCTGGCCGGCCTGCTCGTCGTCCTCGGCGCGCACGCGTACGCCGCCGGACGCGCCCAGCGCGCGGCCCTCGTCGAACGGCTCACGGCGAGCGGCGAGCCCCCGCCCGGCGGCCGCAGGCGCCGCTTCCCGACCCTCGACCGCCGCCTGCGCACGACCTCCTTCGGCCGCCGGATCGAGCAGAAGCTCGCCACGACCGGACTCGACCTGACCCCGGGCGAGTTCCTCGTGTACGTCCTGGCCGCGGTCGCCGGGGTCTGGCTGCTGTCCGCCGCCTTCCTCGCGCCCTTCTTCGGCCCGGTCGCGGGCCTGATCGGCATCTGGGCGGGCAACGCCTTCCTGAACTGGCAGCGGGCCCGGCGCACGGAGCGCTTCATCAACCAGCTCCCCGAGCTGGCCCGGATCCTGGCCAACGCCACCCAGGCAGGCCTCGCCCTGCGCACCGCCATCGGCATCGCCGCCGAGGAGCTGGAGGCCCCCGCTGGCGAGGAACTCTCCCGCGTCGCGGACCGGTTGGCGATCGGGCACTCCATCGAGGAGGCGCTGGGCGAGATCGCCGAGCGGCTGCCCTCGCGCGAGCTCGTCGTGCTGGTGTCCACGCTGGTCCTCTCCGCCCGCGCGGGCGGCGCGATCGTGGGGAGCCTGCGCAACCTGACGGTGACCCTGGAACAGCGCAAGGAGACGCGGCGCGAGATCCGCACACAGCTCTCGCAGGTCACGGTGACCGCGTACCTGGTGCCCGCGATCGGACTGGCCTCGCTGCTGCTGGTGGACGCGATGATGCCGGGCGCGCTGGACCGGATGACCGGGGCGTTCATCGGACAGACCGCGGTGCTCGTCTCGCTCGGCCTCTTCGCCCTGGGCTTCGTCCTCATCCGCCGCCTGTCCAAGATCGACGTGTGAGGGCCGCCGGATGACGCTCGCCATGACCTCCATGACCTCGATGACTTCCATGACTTCCATGACCTCCGTGACTTCCCTGGCAGCCGTGCCCCCCGTGACCGGTTCCGGTTCCGGTTCCGGGTCCGGTTCCGGTTCGGGTGCGCTGGCCGCGGCGGTGGCGACCGCCGGATGGCTGGGGCCCGTACTGGCCCTGGTCGTCGGCCTGGCCGTCTTCGGCGCCTTCCACGGCCTGCGGCTCTACCGCGCCGACGCCAAACTCCCCACCGACCTCGCCCTCGCCCTGGAGGTCGGCGCCTCGCGCACCACCGCCGTCGGCTCCCTCGTCGACCGGCTCGGCATCCGCTGGGCACCGCTGGTGCTGCGCCTGATGGGCCGGGACCGGGTGGCCCGCAAGCGCCGCCAGATCGACATGGCGGGCAATCCGGCCGGTCTGACCATCGACCGCTACGCGGCGCGGCGCGCGGTGTACGGCGCCCTCGGCGCGCTCGGCGCCTTCGCGATGCTGATCAACGGCCAGCTGGTCGCGGCGCTGCTGATGGTCGCGTTCGGACTGTTCTGGATCGAGTTCGGCCTCTGGTCGGCGATCCGGGTCCGGCGCGACCACATCGAGCGGATCCTGCCCGACTTCCTCGACGTGCTCGCCGTCGTGGTGAGCGCCGGACTCGGCTTCCGCCAGGCGCTGGAGCGGGTCGCGGACAAGTACGAGGGCCCCTGGGCCGACGAAGTGCGCATCACCCTCCAGCAGATGAACATGGGCGTCAGCCGCCGCCAGGCCTTCGACGAACTGCGCCGCCGCAACGACTCCGAGCAGGTGGCGCAGTTCGTCACCGCGCTCCAACAGGGCGAGGAACTGGGCTCGCCCATCGTCGACACGCTGATCGCGATCGCCGAGGACATGCGCCGCACCGACGCCCAGAACGCCCGCCGCCGGGCGGCCCGCGCGGTCCCCAAGGCGACCTTCGCGGTCACCATGTTCATGCTGCCCGGCACGCTGATCCTACTGGTCTGCGGCTTCGTCTACGGCGCGAACGTCGACTTCGGCGCGATCCTGGGGGGTGGCTGACGACGATGGCCGCACTGTCCTTCACCGGGCCGGGAGGCGGACGCGCACCCCGCATCGGGTACGTCCGCCGGGCCGCGCCGACGGCTCCTGCGGCGGCGGCGATCGCCCTCCCGCTCCAGGCGAACGCCCTCCAGGCCCTGTGCCGCCAGGTCTTCGCCTTCCGGCTGGTGATGATCGCCCTCGGCGCCCCGCTGGCGCTCACCCACACCGCGCGCGGCCTGCCGCTGTGGCTGGTCTCGGGGGCGCTGCTGACCGTCTTCATGTTCTCGTACGCCCTCTTCCGCGACTGGGAGCGCTTCGGCCCGCTGCTGTTGCGCCACCCCTGGCTGCTCGCGGTGGACATGACCTTCAGTGCCCTGCTGCTGGTCACCGCCGGCCCCGAGTCCCCGCTCGGCTTCGTCTCGGTGTGCACCCCGCTGTTGGCCGGGCTGGTCCAGGGGTGGCGCGGCTCGGCCCTGTACGCCGCCTTCCAGGCGGTGGCCGTGGCCGCGCTGGCGCACCACGTACCGGCGGCGTACCTCCTGGCCACCCTGTGCCTGCTCGCGGGGGCGGCCGGATCCAGCCTGCGCGGCCTGCTGCTGCGGGTCGGCGAGGCGAGCCGGGCCCTGACCGAGACCCGGGCCCGGCTGGCGGTGGCGGAGGCGGTCCGCGACGAACGGGCCCGACTGGCCCGGGAGATGCACGACTCGGTGTCCAAGACCCTGCACGGCCTGGCCCTGGCCGCCGAGGCGCTGGGCCGGACCACCGACCCGGAGGCGGTACGGGGCCAGGCCGCCCTGATCGCCCACGCGGCCCGCCGCGCGGCGGCGGAATCCCGCGAGCTGCTGTGCGAACTGCGCGGGGCCGACGCGGCCCCGCCCGCTGCGCTCGCCGAGGAACTGGGCGCCTGCGCGGCCCGGTTCCCCGGCGCCGAGCTGTCGACCCCGCCGCACCTCCCCGACTACCCCGCGCGCGTACGCCGCCACCTCCTGGCCGTCACCGCCGAGGCCCTGGAGAACGCCGGGCGCCACGCGGGGGCCACCCGTACGACGGTGACGGCCTCCGTCACCGGCGCCCTGTTCACCCTCGCCGTGCGGGACGACGGCCGCGGCTTCGCCGTGGACGCGCCGCCCGCGGCCCTGCGGGCGGCGGGCCGCTTCGGCCTGCAGGGCATGCGGGAACGGGCGGCGGCGATCGGCGCGGAGCTGACCCTGGCCCGGGCCACCCCGTCGGGCACGGAGGTCCGCCTGACGCTCCCGCTCCCGGCCCCGGCCCCGGCCCCGGGGGAGGGCGCCGGATGACACCCCCCACCACGGTGCTGCGCGTCCTGATCGCGGACGACAACCCGGTCGTCCGGGCGGGTCTGGCCGCCCTGCTGGCCACCCACGAGGACCTCCGGGTGGTGGCGGAGGCCGCCGACGGCCGCGGCGCCCTCCAGCTGACCCGCACCCACCGCCCGGACGTGGTCCTGCTGGACGTCCGGATGCCCGGCGTGGACGGCATCTCGGCCCTCCCGCACCTGGTCCGGCTGGCGCCCGTACTGATGCTGACGTACAGCCGGGAATCCGAAATCGTCCGCGAATCCCTCCTGTTGGGCGCGGCGGGCTACCTGGTGCACGGCGAATTCACCCCGGACCAGCTGACATCGGCGGTCCGCGACGCCCACGCCGGCCGCGCGAACTTCACCTCGACCCCGTCGAGCATCTTGCTCGCAGACCTCCGGGGGGCTTCGCAACCGCAACGAGTTATGGCACAGTCTTCCGTACAGCACCACAACCACGCGGCATACGGCTTGAGTTCGAGGGAGGTGGAGGTGATGGACCTGATCGCATCCGGAATGAGCAACCAGCAGATCGCCGCCACCTGCTTCATCAGCGAGAAGACGGTCAAGAACCACATCAACCGCATCTTCGCGAAGCTCCACAGCACCACCCGCAGCGAAGCCATAGCCCGCTGGCTGGGAACCGCCCGTCCAGGAGTGACCGGCCATGGGTAGACGCCGAGCGCATTGGGTCCGTAATTGGGCCCCGGGACCCTTGGGCCCCCCACCCCCCACCCCGTACGGTCCGCAAATCGACAGCGGCACCGGACCGGGAGGGAACGCCCATGCCGAACAGCATGCTGCTCAAAGTGTGGATCGAGGCGAGACTTCGAATGATGGACGGGCACGAGGAGGACCGGGGACAGACGGCCTTCGAGTACCTGGGCATCATCCTGGTGGTCGTGGTGATCATCGGAGCTATCGTCGGCACGGGCATCGGCACCGCGATCACGGACCGCATCGCCGCTGCCGTCGCTGCCATTACGGCGGGCGGCGGCTAGGGGTCGTGCGCGGTTCACGCGACAAGGGGCAGGCGTTTCCGATCTACATCGTGACGGTGGCGGGTCTGCTCTTCGCCGCGTTCGCCTTCTTCGCCATCAGCCAGGCCGCCGTGGTCCGCAGCAATGCCCAGAAGGCAGCGGACGCGGCGGCCCTGGCTGCCGCGGGGGACGCGCGCGACCACCTGCTGCCCGGCTTGGACTTCACGAAGCTCAAGCCCGAGGACTGGCGCGACATCCTTGACGGCAGGCTGTTCGACGGGATGGGTGCGTGCGGTGCGGCCCGCGCATTCGCATCGGACAACGGGGCGACGGCGACCTGCGAGGCGGCGCTGCCCAGCTTCACGGTCGAGGCGACGACGGAGACCGGGGTGGGAAATTCGGTCGTCCCGGGTATCGCCGGGACGAGGGGAACCGCCAAGGCGACGGCGCGCATCGACCCCCGATGCGTCCTGGGCTCCGCACCCGCCCCCGGGGGCGAGCCCCCCGCGGAAGGGAGCCCGCCGCCGAAGCCGGACCCCGTCGAGATCTTGTGCCGGGGTGGAGACGTCATCCATTTCGATCCGTCAAAGCCGGACCCGTGGCGCACGTTGGCGAGGAGCCTCTTCGACGTCCGCCTGGTCCACTGAAAGCCAACGAGAGACAGGGAACAGGCGTAGATGAGCATGCGGCACACGGTGAAGGTCCGCGGGGGAGCGACTGTCGCGGTTGCGGCGGTCCTGGCCCTCACACTGGCCGGATGCGGAGGCGGGGACGACAAGAAGCCCCAAGGTGACGCGAAGCCGTCCGCAGCTCCGTCACAAGGCGGTACCTCGAAGAAGCCCACCACCGACACGGCCCCGAGTGCGGAGCCCACCGAGATCCTCGCCACGACGAACGGCGATCCGGGCATCGTCCTGACGGTCAATGCGGCCGCTCGCGATCAGGGTGGATTCGTCACGGTGAGCGGCCAGATCAAGAACAACACCGACAAGGTGTTCACGAAGATCACCGCTTGGCGCGGCGACGAGAAGAACGCCAGCGGTACGTCGGTCGCGGGCGCGACGCTGGTCGACAAGCCTGGCAAGAAGCGCTATTACGTGCTCAGGGACACCGAAAGCCGCTGCTTGTGCACGACGGGGATCACCCGTATCGAACCAGGTGCGACGATCCCCTTCTTCGCCCAGTTCCCCGCGCCCCCCGCCACCACGACGGAGGTCGACTTCAGCCTCCCCACCTTCGCCACGGCCACCATCAAAATCTCCGGGTGACCCCATGACCACACGCACACGCGCACGCTCACACACCCGCCATCGCGCGGCCGCCGCCACCGCGGTCTCCGCGCTGATCATCGCCGGGGGGCACCTGCTCGGCGCGACGAGCGCCCACGCCGACGACAAGACCGGCGCGGCCGTCGGGGCCGCTCCCTCCGGCTCTCCGCGCCCCGGCGGCACGCCGACCGGCACCACGCCCCCCGGGACCGAGGCGTCCAGTGCCGCGCCCGTGGCCATCGACTCCAACTCGCCCGGGCTCAAGATCCCGCAGGGCGGGACCCTCGCCCCCGCCAAGGTGCTCGACATCGCCGAGGTCGTCGAGGACCTCGGGGGCGAGCAGCGGCGGCAGGAGACCAACCAGAACGTCATGATGGCGCTCCAGTCGGAGGTCCTCTTCCCCGAGAACAGCGCCGTCTTCAACGCCCAGGCCGCGGCCCGCATCCTGGCCATCGCCAACGAGATCAACCAGCAGAAGGCCACCCGCGTCCGCGTCTTCGGCTTCACCGACGACCAGGGCAGTTACGAGCACGGCCTGGAACTCTCCAAGCAGCGCGCCGAGGCCGTGCACACCGAGCTGGCCAAGACCGTCACCAACGCCTCCGTCGTCTTCGACATCCGCGGGTACAGCGAGGACTACCCCATCGCCGACAACGGCACGGAAGAGGGCCGCAAGAAGAACCGCCGCGTGGAGATCACCTTCCCGCGCGGCAGCACCTCCTAGCGGGACCCGCTCCGCGCCAGGAGGAGTTCCGCCATGTCGCGCGCCCGCAGGGCGGCGGTCGGGCCGGGGTCCAGGGCCGCCACCGCCGTCGCGCCCTCGACCAGGATCATCAACCGGTCCGCCAGCTCCGCCTCCCCGGGGCCCGCCACCTCGCCCAGCAGTTCCCGCAGCTGCGCCTTGTGGCGCCGGACGACCTCCCGCACCCCGGCCGGTCCCGCGCCCAGCTCCCCGTGCGCGTTCAGGAAGGCGCACCCCCGGAAGCCGGGCTCCGCGAACCACTCGGCCAGCCAGTCGAAGACGGCCGCCACCGCGGCCGCCGGTTCGGGTCCGGCCGCGACCACGGCGGTGCGCAGGCCGGCCATCCACCGCCGGTCGCGTCGGTCCAAGTAGGCCTCGACCAGCGCTTCCTTGGCCGGGAAGACCCGGTACAGCCGTTTGAGCGGGATCCCCGACCCGGTGCGGATGCGGTCCATGCCCACGGCCTGGACGCCTTCGGCGTAGAACAGCTCCTCCGCCGTGTCCAGCAGCCGGGTCCGGGCCTCTTCGTCGTCCATGAGGGCAGCGTAACCCGTTTTCACTTGCGGCGAGAACGACCGTTCTCTACGGTGAGAACGTACGTTCTCCACTCGCGCAGCGTCGAAAGGCCCCGCCATGTCGTCGTCCGGCCCCAGCTCCAGCTCCAGCCCCAGCACTCCGCGCCCGCCCCTGCCGCCCTTCACGCGGGAGAGCGCCCTGGCCAAGGTCCAGGCCGCCGAGGACGCCTGGAACACCCGCGACCCCGAGCGGGTCGCCCTCGCCTACACCGAGGACTCGGTCTGGCGCAATCGCGACCGCTTCCTCACCGGACGCGCCGAGATCAGGGAGTTCCTCGCCGACAAGTGGACCCGCGAGCTGGACTACCGGCTGCGCAAGGAGCTGTGGTCCTACACCGGCGACCGCATCTCCGTGCGCTTCGAGTACGAGTGGCACGACGCGGCGGGCCAGTGGTGGCGCAGCCACGGCAACGAGCAGTGGGAGTTCGACCCGAACGGCCTGATGCGCCGCCGCGAGGCCAGCATCAACGACGTCCCGATCGCGGAGACGGACCGCCGCCTGCGCACCCACTGACGCCCGCCCGGGCGCACCCGCCCGCCCGCCGGGCCCCCACCCGGGCGACCCGGCACGGCGGGAAGGTATTGCCGGTGCGCCGCACCGGAGGGCCCGATTAGCCTGCCCCCATGCCCCTTGAGATGAACGACACCGTGCGCAGCCTGCTCGACGCACCGCACCCGGCCGTCATGTCCACCCTCAACCCCGATGGCAGCCCGCAGAGTTCGGTGGTCTGGGTGAGCCGTGACGGCGGCGAGCTGCTGATCTCCACCGAGCAGGGCCGCCGCAAGGAACGGAACATACTCCGCGACCCGCGCGTCGGCCTGACCGTCTTCGACCTTGCCAACCCCTACCTGTACGTCGAGATCCGCGGCACGGCCACCGTTACCGAGGACGCCGACCGCGCGGTGGCCGTCCGCATCGCCGAGGAATACCTCGGCCCGGGCGGCGGCAAGGAGTACCTGGAGGCCCCGCCGGAACAGGTTCGGGTGGTCGTCCGCATCACCCCGACCAAGTTCCTCGGCAACGCCACCAAGGCCGCCTAGGTTCTGACCGGCGGGCCCTCTGCCGGGAACGACGAGCAGGCGATCCGGCGGTCACACGTTCCGCCGGACGCCGCCTACCCCTCCTCGTGCGCGCGCGTGATCAGGTCCATCGCGACCTCCAGGGCGGCCAGCCGGGTCTCCTCCGGGTCGGCCTCCACGTGCTGGAGGAACATCATTCCCGCGTGCAGCGTGAAGATCGCGCTGACGCAGCGCACCTGGTTCGGCAGCGGGGCCTCGTCGGTGCGCAGCAGGTCGACCATCTTCAGCATCCGCTTCTTGACGGTCTCGCCGATGCTCAGCTCGCGCATCGTCGCCTGGTTCTCCTGCATGAAGCGGTAGAGCTGGCCGCCCGAGCACATCGCCTCGCTGTAGCGGCGCAGCATCTCCTTCTTCGTCGCCAGCGTGCGCGGCTGCTCCCCGGCCCAGGCGATCAGTTCGTCGATCGGGCGCGTCGTGTCGTCGAAGATGCTGATCAGGATCTCCTCCTTGGTCTTGAAGTGGTAGTACAGCGCCGCCTTCGTGACCTCGAGTCGCTCCGCGATCTCCCGTAGTGACGTCTTCTCGTACCCCTGCTCGGCGAAGAGCTCCAGTGCGACGTCCTGGATGAGCTGGCGCGTGTTGCCACGGCGCGGCTGCGGACTGCTGGACATGGGCACGCTCCAATTACTTACTTGACGCCCGGCTAGTTACGGGTCTAGTTTCCCCAGTGTAGTGAACTAGCCGGGCGGCAAGTAAGTGCCCGGGTGTCATCGGGGAGCGGACGACATGAGCAAGACGACACAGGCGGAGCCCGGAGTGGGGACGGAGGCGCCCGAGGGCGGAGCCAAGCCGCGCAGTGTGCGCGTCGTACTGCTCGCGCTCATGATCGCCATGCTATTGGCGATGCTGGACAACATGATCATCGGCACCGCGATGCCGACCATCGTCGGCGAACTGGGCGGCCTGGAGCACCTCTCCTGGGTGGTCACCGCCTACACCCTCGCCACCGCCGCCTCCACCCCCATCTGGGGCAAGCTCGGCGACATGTACGGGCGCAAGGGCTCGTTCCTCACCTCCATCGTGATCTTCCTGATCGGCTCCGTGCTCAGCGGCATGGCCCAGAACATGGGCGAGCTCATCGGCTTCCGCGCGATCCAGGGCCTCGGCGCCGGTGGCCTGATGGTCGGCGTCATGGCGATCATCGGTGACCTCATCCCGCCCCGCGAGCGCGGCAAGTACCAGGGCATGATGGCCGGCGTCATGGCCCTCGCGATGATCGGCGGTCCGCTGATCGGCGGCACCATCACCGACCACTGGGGCTGGCGCTGGTCCTTCTACATCAACCTGCCCCTGGGCGTCGTCGCCCTCGCGATGGTCACCGCCGTCCTGCACCTCCCCAAGAAGAAGACGCAGGGCAAGATCGACTACCTGGGTGCGGCCCTGCTCACCCTCGCGATCACCTCCACCGTCCTCGTCACCACCTGGGGCGGTACGGAGTACGCCTGGGGCTCCGCCGAGATCATCGGCCTGATCGCCGTCGGCATCGTCTCCATCGCCGGTTTCCTCTTCGTCGAGACCCGCGCCGCCGAACCGGTCATGCCGCTGCACATCTTCCGCAGCCGCAACTTCACCCTCATGTCGGTGATCGGGTTCCTGACCGGCTTCGCGATGTTCGGCGGCGTGCTCTACCTGCCGCTCTTCCAGCAGTCCGTCCAGGGCGCCTCGGCCACCAACTCGGGCCTGCTGCTCCTGCCCATGCTGCTGTCGATGATGGTCGTCTCGCTGATCGCCGGCCGCGTCACCACCAGCAGCGGCAAGTACAAGATGTTCCCGATCGCGGGCGGCGCGCTGATGGTCGTCGGCCTGTTCCTGCTCTCGCAGATGGACACCGGCACCAGCCGACTGATGTCCGGCGTCTACATGGCGGTCCTCGGCGCCGGCCTCGGCTTCCTGATGCAGATCACCATGCTGGTCGCGCAGAACAGCGTCGAGATGAAGGACATGGGCGTCGCCTCCTCCTCCGCGACCCTCTTCCGCACGCTCGGCGGCTCCTTCGGCGTGGCCCTGATGGGCTCGCTGTTCACCAGCCAGGTCACGCAGACCATGACCGACCGGCTCGGCCCGGCCGCCGCCGCCAAGTCCGGCTCCGCGCAGCTCGACGCGGCGCACCTGGCGCAGCTGCCGTCCGTGGTGCGCGAGGCGTACCAGCACGCGGTGGCCGCCGGTACGCACTCCGCGTTCCTGCTCGGCGCGGGCATCGCGCTGATCGGCTTCATCGCCGCCTGGTTCGTCAAGGAGGTGCCGCTGCGCGGCGCCGGCCCCGCCGCCGGCGGCGGCAAGGACGCGGGCACGGACAAGGGCGCCGCGGCCGCGGCCGCCGCGCAGGCCTCCGTGGCCCACTGATACCTGCCGCGAAGCCCGGCCCCCGTGGATGGACGGATCCACGGGGGCCGGGCCTTTTCGCGTGCGGTCACGTACTCCGGCGACGGCGACGCGACGGCGACGGCGACCGCGACCACGCCCGCGCACCGGCCAGCGGCGCGTCGCCGGGTGAACCGCCCGGCCCCGCCGCGGGCTTGGGGCGCCGCCCCGCGGGGTAGGAGTGTCCGTACATGTGGTGCGGTTCCCCATGGGACCTGAAAAGGGACGATCAAGGACCAAGGTCACTTGTGCCCTATACGTAGATTTTATGGTCAAAGCAGCTGGAACCGGCCGTGGTTCACCGTCATCCTCCCTCACAGGACCTGCAAAGGCGGATGGGGAGTGGACGGTTCATGGAACGCATCACGAGTCACATGGCGCAGCGAGGGGTTCGGGCCCGGATAGCCGTGGCGGCAGCGGCCGCGGCCGTCGCGGCCACGGTGTGGGGCGTGGCGACGCTCGTACCGTCCGGGCACGGCCCGGGCGACCCGCCCAACCACCAGAACGTGTCCCGCCAGAAGGACGCGCCCGACGCCCCCGCCGCCCCCGGCGCCCCGAACGCCCCGAACGCCCCGGGCCAGGTCCCCGACACCATCGCCCACGCCTCGGAAGCGGGCGGGAACGCCGTCAACATCACCATCGACGACGGCCCCGACCCGACCTGGACCCCGAAGGTCCTGGAGGTGCTCCGCAAGCACGGCGCGAAGGCGACCTTCTGCATGATCGGGCCACAGGCCAAGGCCCACCCGGAGTTGGTGAAGCAGGTCGTCGCGGACGGCCACCGGCTCTGCGACCACACCATGGACCACGACATCTCGATGGCCAAGAAGCCGGTGGACTACCAGAAGCGGCAGATCCTGGACGCGAAGAAGCTGATCGAGGACGCGGCCGGGGGCGGCGCCGAGGTCGAGTACTACCGGGCGCCCGGCGGGGCGTTCACCCCCGAGAGCCGGTCGCTCGCGGCCGCCGCGGGCATGCGCCCCCTCGGCTGGAACGTCGACACGAAGGACTTCAAGAAGCCCGGCAGCGACGCGATCGTGAAGACGGTCGAGCAGGGGCTGCGCAGCGGCCCCACCGTCCTCTTCCACGACGGCGGCGGCAACCGCGAGCAGACCGTCGAGGCCCTCGACGAGGTACTGACCCGGCTGGCGGAGCAGGGTCGCCCCACCGGCTTCCCGGTCCGCACCACGCCCTGACCCGCACCACGCCCTGACACGCCGTCGGCTGCCGAACGGGTGAGGGTCGGTGCGCGGGCCCCGGCCCCGGTGTTCCCTGGTCGGCGTACGGATCCCCGTACGTCCCGCCCGTACGCACGCAGCCCAGGAGACTCCCGTGGCCCTCTCGCCCGACCAGCTGACCGACCCCGCCGTCAGGGCCTTCGTAACCGCCGTCAACGCGGGGGACAGGGCCGCGGTCTTCGCGGTCCTGACCCCCGACGCGACCATGTCCGACGACGGCTCGGACCGCGACGTCCACCAGTGGACCGAGAAGGAGATCTTCTCCTGCGACGGGCACATGGACGTCGAGTCCGAGTCCGACGACGGAACGGCCCTCGTCGTGAACTACCGCAACTCCACCTGGGGGGAGATGCGCACCGCCTGGCGGTTCGTGGTCGACGGCGCGGGCTCGATCAGCCGTTTCGAGACCGGTCAGGCCTGAGCGGCCGCCCGGGCCGAGGCCAGCACCGCCGCCGTCAGCGGGACGTTCTCCGGGGACGCGCCGCCCGGGAAGCCGAAGCGGCGGCGCGTGTACCCGTACGCCACCTGGGTCACCGGGTCGGCGAAGCCGAGACCCCCCGCGGCGCCGCAGTGGCCGAAGGCCTGCGGTCCGACCTGCGGCTGCTGCTCGAAGCCCAGTCCGAAATGATCCTTCTCCGGCGTCACGAGGTCGTCACCCGGGGTGTGCAGCTTCGCGAACTCGGCGGCCGTCTCCGGCTTCAGCAGCGCGGGCAGCCCGGCCTGTTCGCCGATCGCCGCCGCGTACATCCCCGCGACGCCGCGCGCCGTGCCGATGCCGCCCGCCGACGCGGGACCCCGCGACTTCACCGCGGGGTGGTTCGCGTAGGCCACCAGGTCCATCGGGGGCCGGGTGTGCCAGTTGAAGGCGGTCTCCATCAGCGCCGGCGGCGGCGGGCCGCCCGCCAGCGCGGCCAGCCCCGCGGCCGTCGGGACCTGCGGCAGCACCGGCTTCCAGCGCGCTTCCAGCTCCGCGGGGAGCCCGATGTACAGGTCCAGCCCGTAGGGCGCGCGGATCCGCTCCTCGTAGACCTCCCGCAGGCTCTTGCCGGTGGCCCGGCGCACGACCTCGCCGGTCAGCGCGCCGATCACGAAGGCGTGGTAGCCGTAGCCCGTTCCCGGCTCCCAGTACGGCTTCTGCCCGGCGAGCCGGGCGGCGACCAGCGCGTCGTCCGCGACCTCGTCGAGGGTGAAGCCCTCGGGAGTGTTGATCAGGCCGGACTGGTGCGAGACCAGCTGGCGCAGCGTCAGGCGCTCCTTGCCGTCCCCGGTGAACTCGGGCCAGTACTCCACCACCGGACGCTCCAGGTCCAGTACGCCCTCCTGCACGAGCAGGGCCACGACCAGGTGGGCCGCGCCCTTGGTGATGGAGTAGACGCCGGTCAGGGTCTCCGCCGTGGTGTCCTCGCCCGCCCACAGGTCCACCACGCGGCTCCCCCGGTGGTACACGGCCAGCTGCGCCTCCGGAGAGGTCTCCTCGGCCAGCACGAAGGCCGCGAACGCCTCCCGCACCGGCTCCCAGCCCGCCGCCACCGTTCCGTCCACCTGTACCGCCATGTCGTCCCCCTGTCGGATCCGCGGATCCGTGATCGCTTCGTACCGTCTGGTCTTCAGCTGCCCCAACGAGCGCCGGTGGGGTCATATTCCTGTCGCGGCGCAGTCCGTCACCTCGGTGCGCTCCCGTACGGGTGAACGCGCGCCCGGTGTCGTTCCGGCCCGCCCCGGGGGCCCGTTGGGCAGCGCATGAAGCGCACCCGTATCGCCGCCGTCGCCCTCGCCGCCGCCGCCGCGGCCCTCGTGCCCGCTCTCGTCGAGGGCGCGGCGGCCGCGGCGGCCGAGGGGTCGTCGTACCTCCAGGACCCGGCCGGTGGCGAGAAGGCGATGAAGTCCCGCTGGACCAAGGACGAGATGCACAAGCTGGAGGGGCAGCTGCGCTTCCACCCCGGCGTCCAGTACGAGACGAGGACGGTCCCGGGCCCGGCCGGCGCCCCGGAGTGGGAGGCGCAGAAGGCCGACCCCAAGACGCTGGCCTGGCAGCCGAAGTTCGAGTTCGCGTGGGCCATCTCGGACTCCACGCTGGTGAAGAAGGCGGTCACCACCAAGAACGGCAAGCACCCCATCACGCTGTACGCGGTGGTGCGCAGGGCCGACGGGACCGAGGTGGCGAAGGTCCGCAGCGAGTCCAAGGACCGCCCGGCCAACGGCCGCGCCACGATCGGCGGGGACAAGAGGATCGCCTGTGACACGGGGGAGTACACGGTGGAGTGGTCGGCGACCCGCACCGGCTACGGCACCGTGAACGGCAGCCTGCGCTGGAACTCCAGCTGCGAGCAGTACCGCACCGCCTTCGCCGGCGACAACGCAAGGCACTAGCGGCCGCGGTCGCGGTGGCCCGTCGCCCCGCGCGCCTTGTGGGCGCGGTGCGGGCGACCGGGCTGCGGCCTCGGATCGAGTGCCGTGACAGCCATCCTGGCGCACGCGGGGGGTGGTGGAACCGGGCCGAAGGTCCCTGATGTCAGGGCCGAACAGGCGGGACGCGCCGGGTTCAGTGGCGCTTGGACGCTTCGCGGGCCTTCTCCGCGATGCCCTCCAGAACGCCCTTCGGGTCGCCGGCGGGGTCCACGGCGCGGCCGATGTTGCGCTTGATGGTGTCGCTGACGGTCACCCAGGAGGGGTCGTTGACCGGGTAGAGCTGAGCGCCGCGCAGGGCGGTCAGGAACTGCTCGTCGCCCTTGTCGAGGCCGCCGCCCGCCGGGGTGCGCGACGCCGAGATGGTGGAGGGCAGCAGGTGGTAGCGGCCGGCGAAGTCGCTCAGGTTCTTGTCCTGGTAGACGAAGTCCAGGAACTGACCGATCTGCTCGCGGTGGCCGTTCTGCTTGAAGGCCATCATCCAGTCGGCGACGCCGACGGCCGGCGGGGTCTCGCCGCTGCCCAGGGCGTCGTTGACCGGCATGGTCACCGTGCCGACGCCGATGCCCTTGGCCTTCGCCTCGTGGAGCAGCGAGGGGTAGCCGTTGAGCATGCCGACCTCGCCGCGCAGGAAGGCGGCGAAGGCGTCCTGGCGGTTGAACTGGGCGGGCGGCACCGGCCCGAGCAGGCCCGGGACGACCAGGTTGTCCTTGATCCAGCGGAAGGTCTCGACGTTCGCGTCGGCGGCCAGGCTGTAGTTGCCGCTGCTGTCGGCGTAGCCGCCGCCGTTGCTCAGCTCCCAGATCATCGCCTCCGCGTGCGCCTCCTCGGGGCCCAGCGGCAGGGCGTACGGGTACTTCACGCCCTTGTCCTTGAGCGCCTTGGCCGCGCTCTTGAGCTCCGACCAGGTCCGCGGGGCGCCCACCCCGGCCTTGGCGAAGAGGGCCTGGTTGTAGAAGAGCAGCCGGCTGCTCGCGACGAAGGGCAGGCCGTAGAGGGTGTTGCCGACCGAGCCCGCCTCGGCCAGCGGCGCCAGGAAGTTCGCCTCGGCGGTGACCGACAGCAGTTCCTCGGCCGAGTAGAGCTTGCCCTGGGCCGCGAAGTCGGAGTACCCGCCCATGAGGGCCATGTCGGGTGCTTTGCCCGCCTTCACCATTTTGCTGACCTCGCGGTCGATGTCCGCCCACGGCAGCAGGCTGACCTCGACCTTGATGCCCGGATGCGCGGTGGTGAAGGAGTCCGACATCTTGTCCCAGAAGGCCTTCGAGCTGGTGCTCGGGCCGTCTCCGTATTCGGCGGCGACCAGCCGCAGCGTCACGGCGTCCCCACCGCCACCTGCGGTGGAACCGCAGCCGGTGAGCGGGAGCAGGAGTCCGAGCACGGCCGCGCCCGCGGCCGCGCCGAATGTTCTTCGTCGCACGAGAGAATTCCCCGAGTTTCTTTTGTAGCCCGACGTTACTTATGGGTTGCTCCGGGTCGGGGTGTCCCCGCACGGCCCGTTGGCCGGAATTCTCTCCTGGTGGAGGGCGATTGATTCCATTGGGGCACTACTTGTGGGCAATGCTCCAAGCAATGGATTTCGCAATGGTGTTTTCCGATATGTGATCAACAATTCGGACGCGCGTAGACATGCCGAAAAGCCCGTTTCCGGTCGGGAAACGGGCTTTTCCGGGGAGGTGGTCGCGCCGGCGCCGCGGGTGGCGCGAAGCGGCCGTCAGTTCGCGAAGTCGCCCGCGTACGGGTCCGGCTCGCCGGTCTCGGGGTTGCGGCCCTCCTGCCAGCGGCGCTGGGCCTTGCGCCAGTGCACGAAGCCGAGCTGCTCGCCGTCCCAGAAGGTGATGCCGACGGGGCTCATGTCGAACTCGTCCGAGCACATCCGCAGCAGGAACTCCGCCATGCCGTACGGGTACACCGCGAAGACGTCGGCGGTGTGCCGCCCGCAGACCAGCACCGGCCAGCGGTCCGGGTCGGGGTCGGTGGTCAGCCAGCACAGGATGTCGGCGCCGCCGACCACGCCCCAGGCCAGGATCGACTCCGGATCGACGTCGAAGGCGGCCCGGCCGCCCTCCGCCGCCCACAGGGCGCGGGCGTTCGCGGTCTCCTCGGCCATCTCGGCCGGATCCCACTGCGGTCCCGGCTTGGGCAGCGGCAGCAGGATGCCCGCCTCGCCGTTGATGGTGCCCGCGCCGAAGCGCCCCATGAAGGCGACGTAGTCGGCGGGGAAGCGGGTGCCCCAGACCGCCTCGGCGGCCGGCCAGTCGATGTCCTCGTCGGCCCCGTGCGTGGCGGACATGATCTGTTCCAACGCCTTGACCCGCGCGTTCTCCGCCACGTCCGCTCCCCGACGATCCCTGCACCCCGCCCGATGCCCAACCGTCCCAACCTACCCCGCGCCGCGGGCCGGTCCCAGTGCCGTGCTCAGCCGGGGACGGACCCGCCCTCCGCCCCGCCCGCCGTCCCGCCCTCCGCGCGCACCCGCACGCTCACGCCCCGCCGCAGTCCCCAGCCCGCCATCGCCCCCGCCGACGCCTCCAGCACGTGCCGCGCGCGCGGCCGCGGCAGCCCGAGCCGGCCCGGGACCATCGTGCGCACCGCCAGGACCCGCAGCCGCCGGTCCAGGTAGGCCACGTCGATCGCGAAGCGCATCCCGAAGGTGTGCACGCCGGCCGCCGGGGTCAGCAGCAGCGCGCCCCCGATCCCGTCCCGCCCGAGCAGCCCCCGGGTCCGCGCGCGGTAGGAGGCCGCGATCTCCAGGGCGACCGCGCCGCCCTCCGGGAGGTCGAGCGCGCCCGGTCCGTCCTGCCAACGCCGTGCCATCCGCATCCCTCGTTTCCCGGCCGCGCGCCCCGGCGGGGCCCCGGCCGGGACCAGTCTCCGCCGGGGCGCGCGGCCGGGCCATGGGTCCCCGGGCCCATGACCCCGGGGGCGCGGGGGCCTACGGTCGGCGGGATGGGCGTGGTCGTGATCATCCTTGCCGCCGGTTACGGCGCGGCCGCCGGGCTGCTCCTGCCGCTGGCCGCCTACCGGCTCGGGGTCGAGCCCGAGGAGCCGTGGCGGGCGAGCTGCCCCCGGGGGCACCCGCTGGGCCGCGGGGCGCGCGGCTGGCTCGGGCCCGCGCGGTGCTCGGGCCGCCCGTACGGGCCGAGCGCCCCCCGTACGGCCGTACTCGCCGCGCTGGTCTGCGCGGCACTGGCCGCGGCCGCCGGGGCCCGGCCGGAGACGGCCGTCTTCGTGGCGCTGGCGCCCGTACCGCTCCTGCTCGCCCTGGTGGACCTGGCCGTGCACCGGCTGCCCGACGTGCTGACCCTGCCGCTGGCGGCCGCGGTGGCCGCGCTGCTCGGGGTGGCGGCCCTGCTGCCGGGGACCGCCGGGTCCTGGCCGCTCGCGCTGCTGGGCGGGGGCGCGCTCGGGGCGGCGTACCTCGTGCTCTTCGTCGTCAACCCGGCCGGACTCGGCTTCGGGGACGTCAAGCTCGCGCTCCCGCTCGGGGTCGCTCTTGGGTGGTACGGGTGGGGGGTATGGGCGACCGGCGCCTTCCTGGGCCTCCTCTACGGGGCCCTGTACGGCCTCGGCCTTGTGCTGCGGGGCCGGGCGCGAGGTCGGGACCCCTTCCCCTTCGGGCCCTTCATGGCCGCCGGAGCGCTCACCGGAATGCTGCTCGGCGGTTTCGGAGCGTAATCCTGGCGCGCCAATGCACGCAGCAGGCTTTACGAAGGGTTATGGTGGAACCCCCCCCTCGGGCCGGTCCGTATCCCCCCCACGGACCGGCCCGTTTTTCTTCTCCGGTCCCCCGGACCCGAGGGTGCGGGGAACGCGCAGGTCATCCCCGCTGGGCCCAGATGTTGGTCCCCGGAGTCGAGACCGCGAAGGAATCGATCTCCTTCAACTCCTCCTCCGAGAGCGGCGCGGCCCCCAGGGCGGCCACGTTCTCCTCCAGCTGCCTCACGCTGGACGCCCCGATCAGCGCCGAGGTCATCCGCTCGTCGCGCAGCACCCAGTTCAGCGCCAGCTGCGACAGCGACTGCCCGCGCCGGACCGCGATGTCGTTCAGGCCGTTCAGGCGCCGGACCACGTCCTGCGAGAGCAGGTCCGGATCGAGCGACTTCCCCTGGGTGGCCCGCGAGCCCTCCGGGATGCCCTTGAGGTACTTGCCGGTCAGCAGGCCCTGGGCCAGCGGCGCGAAGGAGATGCAGCCCATGCCGGCCTCCTCCAGCGCGTCCAGCAGCCCGTCCTCCTCCGTCCAGCGGTTGATCATGGAGTACGAGGGCTGGTGGATCAGCGGTCGCACGCCGAGGTCGCGCAGGATCCGCACCGCCTCGACCGTCTGCTCGGCCGTGTAGGAGGAGACGCCCACGTACAGCGCCTTGCCCTGCTGGACCGCGGACGCGAGGGCGCCCATGGTCTCCTCCAGCGGGGTGTGCGGGTCGAAGCGGTGCGAGTAGAAGATGTCGACGTAGTCCACGCCCATCCGCTTCAGGGACGCGTCCAGGGAGCCGAGCAGGTACTTGCGGCTGCCCCACTCCCCGTAGGGGCCGGCGTGCATCAGGTAGCCGGCCTTGGTGGAGAGGACCAGCTCCTCGCGGTGGGACGCGAAGTCCTGGGCGAAGATCTTGCCGAAGTTCAGCTCGGCGGAGCCGGGGGGCGGCCCGTAGTTGTTGGCCAGGTCGAAGTGGGTCACGCCGAGGTCGAAGGCCCGCCGCAGGATCGCGCGCTGGTTTCCCAGGGACGCGTCGTCCCCGAAGTTGTGCCAGAGGCCGAGGGAGATCTCGGGGAGCCGGAGGCCGCTGCGGCCCGAGCGGCGGTACGTCATGGAGTCGTAGCGCGAAGGCTCTGCCCGATAGGGATTGGTATCAGTCACGTTGTCCTCCCTATCACGGACCTGTGACAGACCGAGTTGGGTGAGGCCCCCGCAAGCGCAGTAATGTTGCGGCCTTGAGGGGGACCGCAATTCGCACGGGGGCATTGCACGGAGGGGCTGGAAGATCGTGAATCTGCGCGACCTGGTGTACAGGCTCTACGCACGCCGGGTGGAAGGCCGCATCGACCATGACGCGGCGCCCAAGCACATCGGCGTCATCCTGGACGGTAACCGGCGCTGGGCCAAGGCCTCCGGGGGCACCACGGAACAGGGCCACCAGGCCGGGGCCGAGAAGATCTCCGAGCTGCTCGGTTGGTGCGACGAGTCGGACGTCGAGGTCGTGACCCTGTGGATGCTCTCCACGGACAACCTCGACCGACCCGAGAACGAGCTCGGCCCGCTGCTGACGATCATCGAGAACACCGTGCGGGGCCTCGCCGCGGACGGCCGCTGGCGCGTCCACCACGTCGGGAACATGGACCTGCTGCCCTCCCGCACGCAGACCGTGCTCAAGGAGGCCGAGGAGGCCACCCTCGACCGCGGCGGAATACTGGTCAACGTCGCGGTCGGCTACGGCGGCCGCCAGGAGATCGCGGACGCGGTGCGCTCGCTGCTCCTGGAGCACGCCTCGAAGGGCACCTCCTTCGAGGAGCTGGCCGAGATCCTCGACATCGACCACATCGCCGAGCACCTCTACACCCGGGGCCAGCCCGACCCGGACCTCGTGATCCGCACCAGCGGTGAACAGCGGCTCTCCGGCTTCATGCTCTGGCAGAGCGCCCACTCCGAGTACTACTTCTGCGAAGTGTTCTGGCCGGCCTTCCGCAAGGTGGACTTCCTGCGCGCGCTGCGCGACTACGCGGCACGTCACCGGCGTTACGGGACCTGATCCCGACCGCTCCCCACCCCGCCACGACACCGGGCCCCGGACTCCGTCCGGGGCCCGGTGCGCGTGCGCGCCCCGCCCCCACGCGCCCCACCCGCGGCCTTCACCAGGGATTCACCGAGCGTCCGTCATATGCCGTGGCATGGCAGTGCGTGTTCGAGGGCATACCCCATGCAGGTCGACGCCCGGTCCACGGGTGTCGAGTCTCAGCGGGCGGCACAGGGCCGTCCGCCCGGGAGGCCCTTTGCACCAGGACGCGCGTGCGGTTCGCACGGACGGATTGGAGGGCCGGTGTTCGGCCCTGGCACGGCGGCCGATGACCGGTCCGGTCTTCATGGCCCGACCTCTTCCGAGGGGGTACGTCCTTCCGTGGTGACCAGCACAAAGCGCCGCCTGCCCGACAGGCGGACCTACGTCCTCGACACCAGCGTCCTGCTGGCAGACCCCAACGCGATCTCCCGCTTCGACGAGCACGAGGTCGTGCTCCCGATCGTGGTGATCACCGAGCTGGAGGCCAAGCGGCACCATCCCGAACTCGGCTACTTCGCCCGGCAGGCGCTGCGCCTGCTCGACGACTTCCGCGTTCGCTACGGTCGCCTCGACGCCCCCATCCCGCTGGGCGATCTCGGCGGCACCCTGCGTGTCGAGCTCAACCACTCCGATCCGGGCATCCTGCCCGCGGGCTTCAGGTTGGGGGACAACGATTCGCGGATCCTCGCGGTCGCCCGCAACCTCCAGGCCGAGGGGTACGACGTCACGGTCGTGTCGAAGGATCTCCCGCTGCGCATCAAGGCCTCCTCCGTGGGGCTGATCGCCGAGGAGTACCGGGCGGAACTCGCCATCACCGATGCCGGGTGGACCGGCATGAGCGAGATCGCCCTCTCCGGCGAGCAGGTGGACCTCCTCTACTCCGAGGACCGGCTGTACGTCCCGGAGGCGGCGGAACTGCCCGTGCACACCGGGTTGGTCATCCAGTCCGAGCGCGGCAAGGCGCTGGGCCGGGTCACCGCCGACGGCAACGTGCGGCTCGTGAAGGGCGACCGCGAGGCCTTCGGGCTGCACGGCCGCAGCGCCGAGCAGCGCATCGCGCTGGACCTGCTGCTCGACCCGGAGATCGGGATCATCTCCATGGGGGGCCGGGCCGGTACCGGCAAGTCCGCGCTCGCGCTCTGCGCGGGCCTGGAGGCCGTGCTGGAGCGCCGCCAGCACCAGAAGGTGATGGTCTTCCGGCCGCTGTACGCGGTGGGCGGCCAGGACCTCGGCTACCTCCCCGGTGACGCGGCCGAGAAGATGAGCCCCTGGGCCCAGGCGGTGTTCGACACGCTCTCGGCGGTCGCCGGACGGGACGTCATCGAGGAGGTGCTGGGCCGCGGGATGCTGGAGGTGCTGCCGCTCACGCACATCCGGGGGCGCTCGCTGCACGACGCCTTCGTGATCGTGGACGAGGCCCAGTCGCTGGAACGCAACGTCCTGCTGACCGTGTTGTCCCGGATCGGGGCGAACAGTCGGGTCGTGCTGACCCATGACGTCGCCCAGCGGGACAACCTGCGGGTCGGCCGGTACGACGGAGTGGTGGCCGTGGTCGAGAAGTTGAAGGGCCATCCGCTCTTCGCCCACATCACGCTCTCCCGCTCCGAGCGTTCGCCCATCGCCGCCCTCGTCACGGAGATGCTGGAAACGCTCTGAAAACAATCCGAAAGGACCCATAGCGGTACGGAAGTTGGCGCCGTCCGGCAAAGGCGAAGGAGCCTAGCCGGGCGGCGCACCGCTGCACAGGGCTTCGCCGAAAACAACGGCGTCGCGGCAGGTGTGACCTTTCCCACGCAACGGAGAATTGCCTCGCGGCGTCGAGGTCCGGCAGAGTCTGGTTTCCGTAAGGCCCCGCATACGGCACACGTGTATCCCTCGTGGCTGCACAGCTCAGCAACAACTCCACAGACGACCGCCGTATGCCGCCCGCAAGCACCATGTGGCACTCCCGAACCAGGGAGTTGCCCACGGGCCCGCGCCTCCCGTGACCACAGACCATGGAGGCCAGCGTCAGGGGCACTCCTGCGTCCCCGAGGTCACCGTCCGGACGCTGCTGGAAGGACACCGTGTGAGCCGCATCTCGGTCAGGGGATTCGCCGTGGCATCAGCCACCGCGGTCACCACCGTCGGCGCCGTCGTGGGTGTTGCCACAGGCGACCCCCAGAACTCGAACAACCTCGAGACGACCGCGTCGGGAGCGACTCTCCTCGCAGACATTCCCGCGGGCGAGCAGGCCCGTGTGCAGAACGCTTCGCTGACGCAGCAGGCCGACGCCCTCTCGCACGCCGCCGACACCGACGCCAAGCGTTCGACCGAGGAAGCCGCGCGCGTCCAGGCCGCCAAGGACGCCAAGGACAAGAAGTCCGAGGCCGTGGCCAAGGAGAAGTCGGACGCCGAGGCGAAGGCGAAGAAGGAGCGCGAGGAGAAGGACGAGGTCGCCAGCCGTTCGGCCGGCCGCGACGCCTCCTCCTTCACCCCGAAGAGCTCCTACACGATCGCCGACGTCAAGGCGATCGCGCGCCAGATCGTGCCGGCGTCGCAGTTCCAGTGCTTCTCGAACATCGTCGACGCCGAGTCGACCTGGAACTACCAGGCCGTCAACTCCAGCTCGGGTGCCTACGGTCTGGTCCAGGCCCTGCCCGGCTCGAAGATGAGCTCGGTCGCCTCCGACTGGCGCACCAACCCGGCCACGCAGATCCAGTGGGGCCTGAACTACATGAACGAGCGGTACAACAGCCCGTGTGGCGCCTGGTCCTTCCACCAGGCCAACGACTGGTACTAGGCCGCACCCCCCCGCTCAACCCCGAGGAGCCCCGCACCGTCCTACGGTGCGGGGCTCCTCGCGTGTACCGTCGTCGGGGTCGCGTAGGGACGGGCGGGGGGAAAGGGACGACATGTCGAAGTGGTCAGCCTGGCTGGGCAGAGTGGGCAGAGGGCTGAGCCAGGTCGAGGCGAAGCTGGACGAGCGCCGGGCCGAGGTGGAGGCGGAGAACGCGGAACCGGCGCCCGCCGCGGCGCGCACGGCGGCCCGGGGCGCCGGCGCCGAGGCGCCCGCGGGTCCCGGCGCGGCCGATCCCGTGTCGGCGCGCCTGCGGCCCGACCCGGTGGCCGTGGTGCCCTGGGGGATGCGGGTGGCCGCGGAGGTCAGCTGGCGGCTGCTGCTGGTCGCCGGGATGCTCTGGGTCGTGATGAAGGTGATCAGCGAGGTCAGGCTCGTGGTGCTGGCCTTCGCCGCCGCCCTGCTCGTCACCGCGCTGCTCCAGCCCTTCGTGGTCCGGCTGCGCAGGCTGGGCCTGCCCCGCGGGCTCGCCACCGCCGTCACCGCCATCCTCGGCTTCGTGATCATCGGGCTGGTCGGCTGGTTCGTGGTCTGGCAGGTCATGGAGAACCTCGACCAGCTCTCCGCGCGGGTCCGCGACGGCATCGAGGAGCTCAAGCGGTGGGCCCTCAACAGCCCGTTCCACGTGACCGAGCAGCAGATCAACGACATCGCCAAGAACCTCAGCGACACCATCGGCACCAACACCCAGGAGATCACCTCCGCCGGGCTCCAGGGCGTCACGGTGATGGTCGAGGTGCTGACGGGCATCCTGCTCGCCATGTTCTCCACCCTCTTCCTGCTGTACGACGGCAAGAAGATCTGGCAGTGGGTCCTCGGCCTGGTGCCCACCGCCGCGCGCGCCGGGGTCGCGGGCGCCGGTCCGCGCGCCTGGCGCACCTTGACCGCCTACGTGCGGGGCACGGTCATCGTGGCCCTCATCGACGCCATCTTCATCGGCCTGGGCCTGTGGTTCCTCGACGTGACGATGGCGGTGCCGCTGGCCGTCTTCATCTTCCTGTTCGCCTTCATCCCGCTGGTCGGCGCGGTCATCTCGGGAGCCCTCGCGGTGGTCGTGGCGCTGGTGACCCAGGGCCCGTTCACGGGCCTGATGGTGCTGGCCGTCGTCCTGGCCGTGCAGCAGATCGAGGGGCACGTGCTCCAGCCCTTCATCCTGGGCCGGGCGGTACGGGTGCACCCGCTCGCGGTGGTGCTCTCGGTGGCCGCCGGTGGCATGATCGCCGGTATCGGGGGCGCCGTGGTCGCCGTACCGCTGGTGGCCGTCACCAACACGGTCGTCGGCTACCTGCGGGTGTATTCCAGGGAACAGGACGCGCAGTTCGGACCGGGCCCGCACGGGGCGACGGCCGTCGACCGGGCAGCGGTCGAACAGGGGGAGTAGCACAGTGATATCCGAGCCCGAGGCCGACGCCGGTTGGACGACCGAGGTGACGGGCTCGGCCGAGGGGCCACCGGGGTCGCCCGCACAGGACCTCGCCGAGGGCCCCGGAGGCGCCGGTCGGCGCGCCGTGCGGGGCGGCCGGTGGGCGTGGGCCCTGGGCGGGGCGGTCGTGGCCTCCGCGCTCTGGGCGGGCTCCCTCTACGCCCTCGGGGACCGGCCGGACGCGCCGCCGATGGCCTACGCGCTGCCGGAGAAGCTGTGCGACGCGCTCAAGGCCAAGGCGCTCACCGCCGCCGTCGGGGACCTGCGCTCGGGCAACCCGACCAGTCAGACCGCCGACCATCCGGCGATGGGCTGGGCGATGTGCATGATGGGCAGCCCGTCCGACACGGACCGGGACGTCACCTACAACGTGTGGGCGTCCGTGCAGCTGCACAAGAAGACCGACCCGGAGCCGGAGTTCGGCGTCGAGAGTCCCTGGATGTCGCTCACGAACGCCGGGGACCGGATCCCGGTGCCGGACCTCGGCGAACGGGCCGTGCTGGCCCGGACGAACGACGGCCAGGGGCCCGAGCTGAGGGTGCTGGACGGCGGCGCGGTGTTCTCGCTGTCGGTCGTGTCGGTCAGCGTCAAGGCGCGGGACCCCGGGGCGGGCGACACCGTCGACTACGCCCCGATCGAGGCGGCGATGATCTCCGACATGCGCGACCTGATGGCGGCCCTGAAGAAGTAGCCGCGCGCACCCGCGGCCGCACGCACAAAGGGCCCCGCTGCCGTGGTGACGGCGGCGGGGCCCGGTGCGGTGCACGCGCGGTGGCGCGGATCCGTGGGGGTGTTACACGGTGGCGGTGGCCTCGGCGAGCGCGGCCTCCGCGTCGAGGGTGACCGCGACGGCCTGGATCACCGAGGCGACCTTGAAGGCCTCCTGCACCGTCTCGCGGTCGACGCCGGCCTTGCGCAGGACCTGCTCGTGCGAGTCCAGGCACTGGCCGCAGCCGTTGACCGCGGAGACCGCGAGCGACCACAGCTCGAAGTCGACCTTCTCGACGCCCGGGTTGCCGATGACGTTCATCCGCAGGCCCGCGCGCAGCGTGCCGTACTCCGGGTCGGAGAGCAGGTGCCGGGTGCGGTAGAAGACGTTGTTCATCGCCATGATCGCGGCGGCGGACTTGGCCGCGGTGTAGGCCTCCGCGGACAGGTTCGCCTTGGCCTCCGGCTCCAGCTCACGCAGGACGCGCGGGGAGCGGGCGGCGATCGCGCAGGCCAGGACGGTGCCCCACAGCTGCTGCTGCGAGAGCTTGTCCTGATTGCCGATGACCGAACCGAGGTTCAGCTTCAGGTCCTTGGCGAAGTCCGGGACGGCCGACTTCAGCGTGTCGAGGGACACGGGTCACTCACCGGCCAGCAGCGCGCCGGCGTCGAGGGTGCCCTCGCCCTTGTTCCAGTTGCAGGGGCACAGCTCGTCGGTCTGCAGGGCGTCGAGGACCCGCAGGACCTCCTTGGGGTTACGGCCCACGGAACCGGCGGTCACCATCGTGAACTGGATCTCGTTGTTCGGGTCGATGATGAAGACGGCGCGCTGGGCGAAGCCGTCCTCGCCCTGGACGCCGCAGTCGCGCATCAGCTCGTGCTTGGAGTCGGCCAGCATCGGGAAGGGCAGGTCACGCAGGTCGGCGTGGTCCTTGCGCCAGGCGTGGTGGACGAACTCGGAGTCGCCGGAGACGCCGAGGATCTGGGCGTCGCGGTCGAGGAACTCGTCGTTCAGCTTGCCGAAGGCGGCGATCTCGGTCGGGCAGACGAAGGTGAAGTCCTTCGGCCAGAAGAACACCACGCGCCACTTGCCCTCGTAGGCCTTGTGGTCGATCTGGGCGAACTCGCTACCGGCCTCCAGGGAGACACAAGCGGTCAGATCGTACGAGGGGAACTTGTCACCGACAGTGAGCACGCGCACTCCAAGCGGGAGGGAAAGTGGCCTTTTTGGGGGCTTTCCGAGGGGGTTGGACGGATCTCACATGCTGGCACACCTGGATTGATTACAGAAATAGCTACTCTTGTGGTGGGTGATCGGAGGTACCTATCAGTGGCTGCCAGTAAGAGTGGAACGAAGGGCGCCGTGTCGGCCCCTGCCAAGATCGGCGCGAAGTCCGGCCCGAAGGGTGGCTCGAAACAGCCCACGCTCGCCCAGCTGCGCGCCTTCGCGGCCGTCGCGGAGCACCTGCACTTCCGGGACGCGGCCGCCGCCATCGGGATGAGCCAGCCCGCCCTGTCCGGCGCCGTCTCCGCGCTGGAGGAGGCCGTCGGCGTCCAGCTCCTGGAGCGCACCACCCGCAAGGTGCTGCTCTCCGCGGCGGGCGAGCGGATCGCCGCCCGCGCGAAGGTGGTCCTGGAGTCCATGGCCGCGCTGATGGAGGAGGCCGAGGCGGTACGGGCCCCCTTCACCGGAGTGCTCCGGCTCGGGGTGATCCCCACCGTCGCCCCCTACCTGCTGCCGACCGTCCTCGGGCTCTTCCAGCGCCGCTACCCGCTGATGGACCTCCAGGTCCACGAGGAGCAGACCTCCTCGCTGCTGGAGGGGCTCACCGGCGGCCGCCTCGACCTGCTGCTGCTCGCGGTACCGCTCGGGGTGCCCGGGGTCACCGAAGTCCCGGTCTTCGACGAGGACTTCGTGCTGCTGGTCCCGCGCGAACACCCGCTCGCGGGGCGCCGGGACATCCCGCGCGAGGCGCTGCGCGAGCTCCAACTGCTGCTGCTCGACGAGGGGCACTGCCTGCGGGACCAGGCCCTGGACATCTGCCGCGAGGCCGGGCGCGGCGAGGGCGCGGACGTCACCACGACCGCCGCCGGGCTCTCCACCCTCGTCCAGCTCGTCGCGGGCGGCCTGGGCGTCACCCTGCTGCCGCGCACCGCGCTGCGGCTGGAGACCACCCGCAACGAGTACCTCGCCACCGGGTACTTCGCCGAACCCGCGCCGTCGCGCCGGATCGCGCTGGCGATGCGGACGGGCACGGCCCGGGCGCAGGAGTTCCGGGCCGTCGCGCAGTCGCTGCGGCACGCGGTGCGCCCGCTCCCCGTCTGGACCGCCGAGTAGGCCGCGGGGCCGCGGCTCTCACTCGGTCCGCAGGCCGTCCGGTCGCATCATCCGCAGCAGCGGCGGCAGGCTGAGCAGCGTCACCAGGAGGACCAGGGCGCCACCGGCCCCGACCATCGCCAGCACCACGTTCCACTCGATCAGCACGGGCAGCCCCGTCATCCGCAACAGGACCGAGCCCAGGGCCAGGCCCACGGCGCTGGCGAGGACCAGGGCCAGCGCGATCGGCAGCGCCGTCTGCCACAGCACCGACAGGCACAGCGTGCGGCGGGGGGTGCCGAAGGCGACCAGCGAGGACAGCAGCCGCGCCCGTTCGCGCAGCTGCTCCAGCTGCGCCACCAGCAGGCTCAGCCCGATCAGCACCAGCACGAGCACGGAACCGATGTACAACCCGGCCCGGATGGCGTCGTACTGGCCGTTGGTCTTGGAGTACTGGAGCTGGTACGCCCGGGCGAGCGGGTCCGCCCGGTAGGCGGCCGTGCGGACGTTCTCCACCGCCTCCGGCACCGCCGGGTCGAGCAGCACGTACACGTTCGCGAAGACCTGGGCGTCGGCCACCCGCGGTGCGGCGGACGGGGTGGCCAGCAGGCCGGTGTTCAGGCCCCCGTCCGGGTCGGGGCGGCTCGAGACCTTCCGGATGCCCCGGGGGACCGTCCACTCGACCGGCTTGCCGTCGTCCGGTTCTCCCGACACGGCGCCCGCGAAGAGCTTGGTGCCGGCCGCGGGCGGGGCGTCGTACGACCTTCCGTCCGGGTTCGTGCTCTCCGCCAGGGCGAAGGAGTCGCCCTCGGCGCAGGTCTGGATCACCGCGACCTCGCGCAGCGCGTCACAGGTGCCCACGGTGATCTGGACGCTCGAACCCTCGGCCGGCACCGTGGTGCCCGCGCTGATCCTGGTCAGGGCGACGGCCTTGGTGACGCCCTCGGCCTGCGCGACCTTCGCGGCGATGTCCTCGATCCGCAGGTCGGACCCGGGCTGGCGGTCCGCGGTCACGGCCATCTGGGCCCGCGAGGGGTCGACGCCGATGAGGGCGGTGTACGCGGACTCGGTGCCGGCGAAGAGGACCTGCAGCGCGATGGCCCCGGCCACCGCGACCGCGACGCCGTTGACCAGCCGGGCCGCCGTACCGCTGGCGACCTGGAGGCGGCGCACCGCGAGCTGCCAGGAGACGGGGCCGCGGGACAGCCGCGAGACGCTCCGCTCGACCAGCCAGGGCAGCACGGCCGTGATGCCCACGAGCAGCAGGACGACGCCCGTGCCCACCTGGCCCTGGTTGAAGCGCGCCGGGTCGCCGGAGTTCCGGTTCGCCAGGGGCGCGAGGAGCGCGATCCCGCCGAGCGGAGGCAGCAGCCGCCACCAGATCCGCCGCTTGACGGGGGGCGCGGCCCGTACGACGCCCAGCGGTTCGATGCCCACGCCGCGCAGGGTGAACAGGGTGACCGCGACCGAGAGCAGCGGCACGGCGACGGCGACGAGCGCCGCCAGCCAGGGGCTCGGGTCGAGGTCGGCGGGGAAGACGCCGCGCCGCCCCAGCGCCGGGCTGCCGACCAACTGCCGCGCGGCGAGGAAGAAGAGGACGCCCAGGCCCAGGCCGAAGACGGACCCGGCCAGCGCCTCGCCCGCGGCGATCCGGCGCACCATCCAGACGTCGGCGCCGACCAGGCGGAGCGCGGCGAGGCGGCGGTCGCGCTGCTCGCCGCCGAAGCGGGTGGCGGCGGCGATGAAGACGGTGACCGGCATCAGCAGGGCGACGAAGGTCAGGAGGACCATCAGGGCCAGGACCGGGTCGAGCCGGTCGTCCTCGTCGTCGGCGCCGAAGGCGTCGTAGCGCTGGACCTGCCCGTAGCGGGCGCCGTTGGTGCGCAGGTCGTCGGTGCCCGCGTAGAAGAACAGCTCGCCGGGGCCGACCAGGCCCGCGTCGCCGATCAGGGTGAAGGACTTGGCCCCGAAGCGCTCGCGGAGCTGCTGCCCGTCGGCGGACCTCAGCAGCGCGTCCAGGGCGGGGGAGACGGCGAGTTCGTCCGGGCGGGGGAACCGGGAGAGGCCGGGCGGGGCGGGGGCGTTCGGCCCCTCGGCCTTGATGCGGAACCCCTCGATGGACTGGTGGTGGTACTCCTGGCCGGTCCGCGCGATGAGGAAGGTCTCCGGGCGGGGGCGCTCGGGGCCGGTCAGCGACATGTTCGTGCGGGCGTCGCCGCGGTCGGTACGGGCGGTCAGCGCGCTCGGCAGCGCGGCCGTGACCAGCAGCAGGGCGACGCCGAGCCCGACGCCGATGCCGGTGAGCAGCGTGCGGGTCCAGCCCTGGCGGCCGCCGTTCAGGGCGAACCGGGCGCCCATGAGGAGGTCGCGGGTCCAGCCCTGCGCAGCGGTCATACGATGCGCTCCATGTCCTGCGTCCTGCCGTCCCGCACGACGACCTCGCGGTCCGAGAACGCGGCGACCCGGGCCTCGTGCGTGACCAGGACGACCGCGGTGCTGGCGGCCCGGGCGGCTTCGGTGAGCAGCTGCATGACCAGTTCGCCGTTGAGGGTGTCCAGGGCGCCGGTGGGTTCGTCGGCGAAGACCACCCGGGGGCTGGTGACCAGGGCGCGGGCGATCGCGACGCGCTGGCCCTGGCCGCCGCTGGCCTCGCCGGGGCGCTGGGCGGCTATGTCCTCGACCTCCAGCCGGGTCATCCAGGCCAGGGCGGTGGCCTCGGCCTGCTTGCGCTTCACGCCGTTCAGGCGCAGCGGCAGGGCCACGTTCTCCAGGCAGGTCAGCTCCGGCACGAGCTGGCCGAACTGGAAGACGAAGCCGAACTCGCTGCGGCGCAGGGCGCTGCGCTGGGCGTCGTTCATGGCGGACAGCTCGCGTCCGGCGTAGGTGATGGTCCCCGCGTCCGGCGCGACGATCCCGGCCAGGCAGTGCAGCAGCGTCGACTTGCCGGAGCCGGAGGGTCCCATGACGGCCACGACCTCGCCGGGGTGGATGGAGAACTCGGCGCCGATCAGGGCGGAGTTGGAGCCGTAGGACTTGTGCAGCCCTTCGGCGCCGAGCAGCGAACCGTCGGGGATCACGGGCGCACCTCGTGGCGGAGCTGGTCCAGGCGGGCCGCGGTCAGCTCCAGCCAGCGCAGGTCGGCTTCCAGGTGGAAGAGGGCGTGGTCGCAGATCAGTTGGGCGGCGAGGTCGCCCTTGCGCTTGCGGTTGGTCAGCAGGCGCATGGTGCGCAGGTGCTCGGCGCGCTGGGTGTCGAGGAGCTGTTCGGCGCTGCGGCCGGTGAGCAGGGCCAGTACGACCTTGGTGTAGAGGGTCGACTGGAGGTAGGACTCGGGCTTCTCCGGGGATCCCAGCCAGACCTCGACATCGGTGATCCCGGCGTCCGTGATGGTGTACCGCTTGCGCTCCGGACCGCCGTCGCCCTCGACGCCGTCGACCTCGACGAGGCCGTTCTCCAGGAGCCGGGCCATGGTCGCGTAGACCTCGCCGTAGGCGAGCGGCCGCCCCTGGCCGAACTTCTCGTCGAAGGCGCGCTTGAGGTCGTAGCCGTGGCGCGGCCCGGCCTCCAGGAGGCCGAGCAGTGTGTGACCTATGGACATGGAGCGACTCTACCCACGGCGCACACGCCGTCCGCATACGAGGGGCGCGGGGCCGGGAGCGGGTGCGCGAACGCCCCCGGGCCGGTGGGCCGGGGGCGTTCGCGCGGGTCGCCTATTCGGGGGTCGCCTTCGGGGGGCGCCCGCGGCGGGGCATCGGGCCCGGTGCGGAGGGGAGCCGTCCGGACTCGGCGAGCGCGCGGCGGAGCAGGAACTCGATCTGGGCGTTGGCGCTGCGCAGTTCGTCCCCGGCCCAGCGGGCGAGGGCGTCGTACACCTGCGGGTCGAGCCGCAGCAGCACCTGCTTGCGGGCCGCGCGCCGGGCCGGGCCCGTGGCCGCCGGTCGGTCGTCCTCGCCGGCCCCGTCGGGGACCGGCGGCTCGCCGCCCGCCCTCACTGGTAGAGGGTTCCGGTGTTCACGACGGGCTGGGCCGCGCGGTCCCCGCAGAGCACCACCATGAGGTTGGAGACCATGGCGGCCTTGCGGTCCGGGTCGAGGTCCACGACGTCCTCCTCCTGCAGGCGGGTCAGGGCCAGCTCGACCATACCCACGGCGCCCTCGACGATCAGGCGACGGGCCGCGACGACCGCGCCGGCCTGCTGGCGCTGGAGCATGGCCGAGGCGATCTCGGGTGCGTAGGCGAGGTGCGTGAAGCGGGACTCGATGATGTGGACGCCGGCCGCCTCGACCCGGGCGTGCAGCTCGACCGCGAGCTTCTCGGTGATCTCCTCGGCGTTGCCGCGCAGGGAGAGACCGCCCTCGTCGTGGGCGTCGTAGGGGTACTCGATCGCGATGTGGCGGACGGCGGCCTCGGTCTGGGTCTCGACGAACTCGGTGAAGTCGTCGACCTCGAAGAGGGCGCGCGCGGTGTCCTCCACCTTCCAGACGACGACCGCGGCCAGCTCGATCGGGTTGCCGTAGGCGTCGTTGACCTTCAGGACGGCCGTCTCGTGGTTGCGCACGCGGGTGGAGATCTTCTCGCGGGAGGTCAGCGGGTTGACCCAGCGCAGGCCGTCGGTGCGGATCGTGCCCCGGTAGCGGCCGAAGAGCTGGACCACGCGGGCCTCGCCCGGCGCGACCGTGTTGAGCCCGCACATGCCGTAGAGCGAGCCGAGGACGACGACGACGCCGAGGGCGATCAGGCCCGCCTTGGCGCCCACGGCGGTGAGGACGGCGCCGGTGGCGATCAGGCCCGCACCGAGCAGCAGTCCCAGCAGTCCGAGCAGCAGCGCGAGCCCGCCGCCCACGCTCTTCGCGGTGAACTCCCGTACCTGTGGCGCCGGCATTTCAGTGATGTTCGTCATGGTTCGCCCCGTTTCACTCAAGGGGAGCCGGTCGGACTCCCTAGCAAAGTGATATCACTTTTTTGGCGCACCGCAACTCTTCTGGTCTCCTAGGCGTCGGTTCATAGGGCGCGGGTGCTGATTCTCACGTCCGAATTGACCGTTATTGATCGGGATTGTGCAGCCCTTGTCACAGCCTGCGGTGTTAGCTTTCTGAGCTGACGTCGGGGGTAATTGAGCGGAGCGGGAGCGATGGGCCGAGCAGAAGCGCGACGGGCGCAGCAGCAGCGCGGGACGCGGCGCGCGTCGCGCGGTCGCGCGTCGAAGAGCGACCGCGGCAAGAGCGGTGCGGGCGCGGGCAAGAAGACCGGCATACGCAGGTTCTTCACCTGGAAGAAGATCCTCGGCACCTTCTTCGGCCTGATCCTGCTCGGCATGGCGGCCCTGGTCGGCCTCTACTTCTACGTCGACGCCCCCAAGCCCAACGAAGAGGCGACGCTCCAGAGCAACGTCTACCAGTGGTCCGACGGCTCCGTCATGACCCGCACGGGCAAGTACAACCGCGAGATCCTGCCCTTCGACAAGGTCCCGGAGGACGTGCGCACCACGTTCATCGCGATCGAGAACAAGAACTTCTACAAGGACCAGGGCATCGACTTCAAGGGTCTGGTGCGCGGGTTCATCTCCACGGTGACCGGCAAGGGCAAGGCCGGTGGTTCGACGATCACGCAGCAGTACGTCAAGAACTACTACCTGAACCAGGACCAGACGGCGACGCGCAAGCTCAAGGAAATGGTGATCGCCCTCAAGACCGACCAGGACATGGACAAGAACCAGATCCTGGAGGGTTACATGAACACCAGCTACTTCGGTCGCGGTGCTTATGGGATCCAGGCCGCCGCCCAGGCGTACTACGGCGTCGACGCGCAGAAGCTCACCCTGGAGCAGGGCGCCTACCTCGCCGCCGTCCTGCAGGCCCCCAGCTCCTACGACTGGGCGACCGCCGGTCCCAACGGCAAGCGCCTCGTCATGGTCCGCTTCAACGCGACCCTCGACAACATGGTCGGCATGGGCAAGCTGGACGAGGCCAAGCGCAAGACCTTGAAGTTCCAGGAACCCATCAAGCCCAAGCCCACCCCCGGCCGCGAGGGCCAGAAGGGCTACCTGATGGAGGCCGCCGACGCCGAGCTGAACCGGCAGGGCGTCCCCAAGGCCGCGATCGACGCGGGCGGCTGGACGATCAAGCTCAACATCGACAAGAAGAAGCAGGCCGCCCTGGAGAAGGCCGTCAACGACGAGCTGGAATCCAAGCTGGAGCGCAAGAACACCGCGGAGCGCCCGGTCGACCAGAACGTCCAGGCGGGCGCCACCTCGGTCGACCCCAAGACCGGCGCCATCGTCGCCATGTACGGCGGCACCGGCCAGGCCGAGAAGTGGTCCAGCAACGCCCTGCGCACCGACTTCCAGCCCGGCTCGACCTTCAAGCCGGTCGTGCTCGCGACCGCGCTGCAGAACGGCGCCAAGACGCAGGACGGCAAGCCGATCAACCCGAGCACCCTCTACGACGGCACCAGCGGCCGCCCGGTGGTCGGCAGCGACACCCCCTTCGCCCCGCAGAACCAGGACAAGCAGGACTACTGGCAGATCGGGCACGACGTCACCGTGCAGAGCGCGACCAACTCCTCGGTCAACTCGGTCTACGCGCAGATGACCGTCGACGCGAAGCCGCAGAAGGTCAAGGAGATGGGCCTCGCCCTCGGCATGCGGGACCGCGAGGGCTGGCCCGCCGACAAGCCCGCCATGGCGCTGGGCACCATGAGCGCGAGCACCGTCGAGATGGCCGGCGTCTACGCGACCTTCGACCACCACGGCAAGAAGGTCACCCCGTCGATCATCAAGAGCGCGCAGAACCACTCGCGCAGCTACAAGCCGGTGGTCCCGATCGGTGACCAGGTGATCGACACCTCGACCGCCGACACCGTCACGAAGGTGCTCACCGGAGTGGTCACCGACGGCTCGGGCAACAAGGTCTACAGCGATGCCTACCAGGCTGCGGGCAAGACCGGCACCACCGAGTCCAACGTGGCGGCCTGGTTCACCGGCTACACCCCGGAACTGGTCACCGTCGTCGCGATGTTCGGTGAAGAGGCGGGGACGGGCAAGCAGATCACCCTGACCGGTACCGCGGGCGGTGGCCGCGCGGGCGGCTCCAGCTTCCCGGCCGCCATCTGGAAGGCGTACACGCTGGCCGCGCTCTCGGGCGTCGACACCAGCAAGTTCGAGCTCCCGGACGCGGACATGGGCACCCCGCCCCCGAGCCCCACCCCGTCCACCTCGGCCTCGACCAGCCGCACCCCGTCGCCGAGCAACAGCCGCTCCTCCTCCGGGTCGAGCAGCCCGAACCCGACGAGTTCGAGCTCGCGCAGCTCCAGCCCGGACCCCGGCCACTCCAGCCCGGACCCCGGCCACTCCTCGCCGGACCCGGGGCACACCACACCGGGGCCGACCCGGAGCCAGGGCTTCCCGCCCTTCCCGTAGGCGCCCGCGGGCGCGCACGCACCACGAAGACCGCCGCCCGGCAGCAGGAACGCTGCCG
>NZ_JBHWLC010000054.1:35489-61126 GCF_042730635.1 Streptomyces sp. NPDC059917 | reverse complement strand
TGCAGGGGGGACCCTGTGGGAGAGTAGGACGCCGCCGAACAATCATTGTGGGAAAGCCCCGCACCTTATGGTGCGGGGCTTTTCTGCGTTCCGGGCCAGTTTTGGAGCGGAAGACGTCGGGGCAGAAATAGGTGGAGTTCCTGGTGGGGTGCCGGTCTAGGATCTGGCGCATGAACCAGAGCACCCCGTACGTGATACGCGAGATCAAGGCCGACGAGTGGGAGAAGGTCAAGGAGCTGCGGCTGGCCGCGCTCGCCGACCCGGTGGCGCCGATCGCCTTCCTGGAGTCCGCCGAGCAGGCCGTGGCGCAGCCGGACGACTTCTGGCAGGGGCGGACCGAGCGAGGTGCGCAGGGGCGCGGTGCCCGGCAGTTCGTGGCCGAGGCGGCCGACGGGCGCTGGGTCGGTTCCGTGACGGTGCTCGTCGAGCAGGCCGGGACGCGGGGGTTCTTCGGTGAGGAGATCCCGGTCGAGCAGGGGCACCTCGTGGGCGTGTTCGTACGGCCCGAGCAGCGCGGGACCGGGCTCACGGAGGAGTTGTTCCGGGCCGCGCTGGACTGGGCCTGGGCGCTGGAGGAGCCCGCGCTGGAGCGCGTACGGCTCTTCGTGCACGAGGACAACGCGCGGGCCGGGGCCTTCTACCGGCGCTTCGGGTTCGTGGCGAGCGGGACCCTGGTGCCGCTGGCCGGCGATTCGGGGTCCATGGAGTTGGAGTACCTGATCTCGCGTCCCTGATCCGGCCGCTGCCCTAGTGCGCGGCGAGCGGGAGGTCGGCTTCGGGCCAGCGGGAGCGGGCCTGTTCGCGGCTGCGGCACAGGGCCAGGACCGGGAGGCCCGTGGCGTCGGCCAGCAGTGCGGGGAGCTGGGGGATCGGGGCGACCGCGGCGATGTCGTCCAGGACCAGCGACAGTGGTGGGTCGAGCCGACCGTGGGATGACCGTGCGGCCATGCGACGGCCGTGCTCGACCACGCTTGCGGTGAGTGCGGTCAGCAGGGGCATCGCACCCGGGTGGGTGCGCGGGTCCTCCAGGGGCTCGCCCACCACGTACAGGCTGCCCCCTTCGGTCAGGAACGATGCCAGCGTGAGCGAATCCGTTCGGTTCGGGTTGCAGGACTCGCGGACGTGGACGGAGGACAGGCAGATCAGGGCACGGGCCGTCAGGTGCTGGGCCTGTTCCCGGCGTTCCGGGTGGGCGGTGAGGGCGCTTTCGAGCTCGCCCGCCGCGCCGGGCGCCGCGTGGGGGTGGGTGCGCAGGATGCGGACCGGTTCCTGGGCGCCCGTGCCCTGGGCCCAGCGGTGGAGCTGCTTGAAGGGTCTGCTGTCGAGGGCCAGGGCGTGCAGCCAGCTGCGCAGGAGCGTTTCCGCCGTGTCGGCGACGGCCGCGTCGATGCGGGCCTGGGGGCGTACGGGCGCCAGTAGGGCGGCGGCGCGGGCGGCCGCGGTGTCGCGCTCGGCGCAGCCCTCGGCCGGGTTCCAGTGCATGCGGGCCGGGGTGTCGCAGAGGTGGGCGGGGTCGTAGAGGAGGACCGGGCCGAGTTTGGCGCGGGCGTCCTTCGTCTCGGCCCAGAGGGCGGGGGACGAGGTCACGATGAGGGCGGCGCCCTCGGCCGCGCGGATGCGGTCGGCCGCGGCGCGGTGGCGCTCGGCCGGGGCGGCGTACCGCAGTGCGGTCGTGGGCGCGGGGGCCGGTACCGGGGTGCCGGCTGCCGCTGGCCGTGGCGGGGCGGCGGCCGGGGGGTAGCCGAAGCCGTAGCGGTAGGCCTCGTCGGTGGGGGCCGGCGCCCGGGCCGGGGCGTGTGCCTGGGCCGGGGCGTGGGCGATGGGTGCCGGGGTCGGTCGGGGCGCGGGGCGCGGGGGCTCGTACGGCGCGGCGTTCTGGAGCGGGAGGGCGGTCGGTGCCGGTTTCGGCGTCGGTGCCTGTGCCGCTTCGGGGGCCGTTTCGGGGGCGGGGGCCTGGCGGGCCAGGGCGCGCCGGGACTTCGTGCGGGCGACGACGCCGATCACGAAGACGGTGGCGACGAAGAGCACGAGCAGCTGGCTGATGAAGGTGCCCCAGAACAGGCCCCAGCCCGACAGGGCGGCCGGGTCGGTGTCCGGCCAGGCGCCCGCGACGTCGTGGGGTTGCGCTATCAGGGCGCGGATCGCCTCGGGGGTGTTGCCGAAGCTGACCGTGTCGGGCCAGGCGCCGCGGGTGAACCAGGCGGCGAGGCCGGTGGCGGACCACACCAGGACGGCCAGGCCGAGGAGGAAGCCGAGCAGGGCGAGCAGCAGGCCGTCGGGGATGCCGCCGCGCTGTGCTCCGGTGGGTCCGTGTGCGTCCGTACGGCGGGCGTCGGCCATCCTCAGGCCACCGTGGTCGCCGAGCCGGGGCCGTGGCCGCCGTTGCGGTGCCGTTCGATGAGCAGGGCTCGTTCCTCCGCTTCGAGTTCGGCCGCGAGCAGCTCGTCGGGGAGCTGGTGCGCTGCCGAGGATTCCGTCATGGCGCGGTCGGTGTAGACGAGGGGGCGCTCGGACTCGGTGATCAGGTGTTTGACCACCTGGACGTTGCCGTTGACGTCCCAGACCGCGATGCCGGGGGTGAGGGTGGGGATGATCTCCACGGCCCAGCGCGGGAGGCCGAGGACGCGGCCGGTGGCGCGGGCCTCGTCGGCCTTCTGGGCGTAGATGGTGCGGGTGGAGGCCATTTTGAGGATGGCGGCGGCTTCGCGCGCGGCCGCGCCGTCGACGACGTCCGAGAGGTGGTGGACGACGGCGACGAAGGACAGGCCGAGGCGGCGGCCGAACTTCAGCAGGCGCTGGAAGAGCTGCGCGACGAAGGGGGAGTTGATGATGTGCCATGCCTCTTCGACCAGGAAGATGCGTTTCTTCCGGTCTGGGCGGATCCATGTGTGTTCGAGCCATACGCCGACGATCGCCATGAGGATGGGCATGGCGATGGAGTTGCGGTCGATGTGCGAGAGGTCGAAGACGATCAGGGGCGCGTCGAGGTCGATGCCGACGGAGGTCGGGCCGTCGAACATGCCGCGGAGGTCACCGTCGACGAGGCGGTCCAGGACGAGGGCGACGTCCAGGCCCCAGGCCCGTACGTCGTCTATCCCGACGTTCATGGCCTCGGCGGATTCGGGTTCCGGGTGGCGCAGTTGCTCGACGATGTCCGTCAGTACGGGCTGCCGGTCCGTGATCGTCTCGTTGACGTAGGCGTGTGCGACCTTGAGCGCGAAGCCGGAGCGCTCGTCCAGGCCGTGGCCCATCGCGACCTCGATGATCGTCCGGAGCAGCGCGAGCTGGCCGGTGGTGGTGATCGCGGGGTCGAGCGGGTTGAGCCGGATGCCGCCGTCGAGGGCGGCCACCGGGTCGAGACGGATGGGCATTATTCCGAGCTGCTGGGCGATCAGGTTCCACTCGCCGACGCCGTCCTCGCCCTGGGCGTCGAGGACGACGACCTGCCGGTCGCGGAAGCGGAGCTGGCGCAGGACGTAGGTCTTCTCCAGGGCGGACTTGCCGTTGCCGGATTCGCCGAGGACCAGCCAGTGGGGGGCCGGGAGCTGTTGGCCGTACAGCTGGAAGGGGTCGTAGATGTAGCCCTTGCCGCTGTAGACCTCGCGGCCGATGATGACGCCGGAGTCGCCGAGGCCGGGGGCGGCGGTGGGCAGGTACACGGCCTGGGCCTGGCCGGTGGAGGTGCGTACGGGGAGTCGGGTCGTCTCGACCTTTCCGAAGAGGAAGCTTGTGAAGGCGTCCGACATCGCGGACAGCGGATCTCGCATGGCGGCTTCTTCCCTCCGGCTAGCGTCGGATGCCGGTCGCGAACGGCAGTGTGTTCACGAAGGCGCGGTGGTGCTCGCGGTCGCACCACTCCAGCTTGAGGTACGACTTGCCGGCGGAGGCGCGGATCGTGCGCTTGTCGCGGGCGAGGGCCTCGGGCGATCTGGAGGACACGGTGATGTAGCCGACGAGGTTGACTCCGGCGGCGCCGCTGGCGAGGTCCTCGCCGCGCTGGTCGAGGCGGCCGTGGGCGGCGATGTCGCGCGGGTCGACCGTGCGGTTCATCTTGGCGGCGCGGCTGGCGTCGGCCTCGTCGTTGGTCTTCTCCGTCAGCATCCGTTCGATGGCGATCTCGGTGGGTTCGAGGTCCATGGTGACGGCGACGGTGCGGATGACGTCCGGGGTGTGGACGAGGAGGGGGGCGAGGAAGTTGACGCCGACGGGGGTCATCGGCCACTCCTTCACCCACGCGGTGGCGTGGCACCAGGGGGCGCGGGTCGAGGACTCGCGGGTCTTGGCCTGGAGGTAGGTGGGTTCCATCGCGTCGAGTTCGGCGGGCCAGGCGTTGCGCTTGGTCATGGCCTGGATGTGGTCGATGGGGTGGTCCGGGTCGTACATGGAGTGCACGAGGGAGGCGAGTCGGCCCTGGCCGAGGGGCTGGCGCACGCGGATGTCGGCTTCGGCGAGGCGGGCGCAGATGTCGGTGAGCTCGCGGGCCATGACGATGGCGAGGCCCGCGTCGCGGTCGAGCTTGCGGCCCTTGTGGGGGGTCGAGGCGCGGGCGATGGTGTGCGCTTCGGCGGCGAGTTCGCGGGTGAAGTGCATGCAGGCGACGAGGTACGCGCGGTGCTGCTCGGAGGAGGTCGACACCATCGACTGGAGCTGGTCGTAGGAGTCGCGGAGCCAGCCGGGGGCGGTGGTGTCACCGCGCTGGGCGACGTCCTTGGCGTGGGCGTCGGGGTCGGCGGGCAGGGTGCGGGCGAGCATCTGGAGGCGGGTGACGAAGCCGTCGCCGTTGGCGACGTGCTTGAGCAGGGTGCCGAAGCGGTCGACGAGGGCTTCCTGGTCCTCGCTGTCGCGCAGGCCGACGCCGGGGCCCTCGATCTCGATGGCGGCGGTGACGGTGCGGCGGTCGGCGTGCAGGAGCACGGCGATCTCGTCGGGGCCGAAGGGGGCGGCGAGCCAGTTGATCCGGCCGATGCCGGGGGGCGGGCCGACCTCGACCTCGCGGCCGTCGGCGCCGCGGACGCCGGCTTCCATGGCGCCCGAGCGGTACGTCGTACCGCGGCGCAGGGTCCGCTTGAAGCTGCGGTTGATCTCGAACCACTTGTAGAAGGTGCGGCCCTTGTACGGGACGTACACGGCGGCGAGGGCGACCACGGGGAAGCCCGCGAGCATGGCGATGCGCGGGGCGATGCCGGGGACGAGCAGTCCGCTCATCATGCCGAGGAACGCACCGGCGATGATCAGCGCGATCTCGCCGGTCTCGCGGTTCTTGCCGACGATCGCGTTCGGCCGGGCCCGGCCGATGAGATACGTGCGGCGGGGCGCGACCGGGTGGATCTGGTGGGACTGGGTCGTCAACGCCCGTCACCTCCTGTGTTCTTCGTGCTGCTCGTGCCGGTGCTCGTGCGGGGCGCCGGGGTGGCGGATCCGCCACCGGATCCGCCGGAGGGGCGGCTGCTGTGGGCGGCCACGCCTCCGGAGAGCGGGTTGGCGGGGCGGGGGGCGGATTGTCCGCCCCCGCCGCCGTCGCCCGCGCGGTGGGAGCCGCGGCTGCTGTGGGTCTTGATGCCCTGGGAGACGAGGGAGGCCGGGGAGCTGATGACGGCGGCCGCCTGGGCGCCGTCGGTGGCCTTGCTGCGGTTGGAGCGGGCGGAGGCGATCTCGTCGCCGAAGCCGGGAACGAAACGGTAGATCATCGCGGAGGCGAAGATCGCCAGAATGATGATGGCGAGGCCGGAGACGACGGCGGAGAAGGCATTCGGCCCCTTCTCGCCGGCGAGGGCGCCGGCGAGGCCGAGCACGATGACGATGACCGGCTTCACGAGGATGACGGCGATCATGATGCCCGCCCAGCGGCGGACGTGGCCCCACAGGTTCCGGTCGACGAGCCCGGCGTAGACGACGACGCCGAGGAGGGCGCCGACGTAGAGGAGGGCGGCCCGGATGACGAGCTCGAGCCACAGGACGCCCGCGGCGAGGACGGTGACGAGGGCGACGACGATCAGCATGATCGGGCCGCCGCCGATGTCGTCGCCCTTCTTGAGGGCCTCGGAGAAGGAGCCGAAGAAGACGTCGCTCTGGCCGCCGGTGGCGGAGGCGATGACCTGGGTGACGCCGTCGGTGGCGGACACGACGGTGTAGAGGATCAGGGGGGTGAAGGCGGAGGCGAGGACGGTGAGCCAGAGGAAGCCGATGGCTTCGGACATGGCGGTGGTGAAGGGGACGCCGCGGATGGCTCGCTTGGCGACGGCGAAGAGCCACAGGACGAGGGTGAGGATGGTGGAGGCGGCGAAGACGACGGCGTACTGCTTGAGGAAGGCGGGGTTGGTGAAGTCGACCTTCGCCGTGCCGTTGACGGCCTCGCTGAGCTTGCCGACGATCCAGGCGGCGGCGTCGGCGCAGCCCTTGGAGAGGGAGGCGAGGGGGTTCAGGGCGTCTGCGGGGTCGGTGGGGGAGAGGCCTGTGCGGGGGGCTCCGCCGGTGTTGCCGTTGCCGCGTTCGCAGAATTCTTTGGCGGGGCCGCGGATCAGGTCGCAGGGGTCGTTGCTCGGCGTCGGCGTCGGCGTCGGCGTCGGCGTGGGAGTCGGCGTGGGAGTCGGTGTCGGCGTGGGCGCGGCGAACGCTCGTGCGGAGAGCAGGACCGCTGTGGTCTGGATGCCCGCGAGCAGGGAGGTGGTCGCCAGCAGGCGGCGGTTAGCGCGCATAGGTGAACCCTCCGAACTGCGAGACGGCCTTGGCCATCTCGTCCGCGGTGGCGGCATTCTGGTCACGGCCCACGGGTGCGGGGCCGTCCTTCTGCGTGAAGGTCGAGACCTTCCAATCGCCGTTGACCCACTTGAGTTCGAAGGTGTTGGTGTACCAGCTCTCCGATACGGGGTTGGTGGAGCCCTCGCCCGCAAGGCCGAAGAGAGAGGAGTACCAGACGGACACGCTCGCGGTGTCGCCTTCGAACTTCTCGACCTTGGTGCCCACCGGACTGGTACGGGAGACGAACGTCAGTCCCTTGGGCGCCTTGCCCGTGGCGTCGAGACCGATACGTGCGAGGAAGTCCTGACCCGAATAGACCCGGTCCAGCTCGCCCTGGCGGGCCCCCACCACGTCAGGCGGGTATACCGCTTCGACGATGGCCTTGCGGCGCTCCGGATCGAACATCCCGTCAGAGCTCAACGCCACCGCGAAGTTCGCCGCGGCCGATTGGGCGCCCTGTTCGTTGTGTGCGAAGCCGCGGGGGATCGTCCCGTTCTTGCCGTCCACCGGGGTCGTGCCCGTGGCTGCGGTGGAGGTGCTGGTGGGGGATTTGCTGGTCGGGGGGGTGGTGGGGGAGTCCTGGTTCTGGTTCGCGAACGCGATGGCGGCGATCAGGAGGACGACCACGCCGACGACCGTGACCAGGCCGCGGGAGGGGCGGGGGCCGCGGCGGGGGCTCGGGTAGGGGTCCGAGGGGGAGTCCGGGAGGCGCGTGCGGGTCTGGCCGGTGCCGCCGACCTCGCCGTGGCCTGGGCCGGTGCCGCCGTACTGGTCGTCGTGGCTCATTCCCTGTCCGCCCCCTCGGCGTCGTACGACGGTAGCGCTGGTGGCCGCGTGGACGCGGTGTGCTGGGTCCTCATCGGGTCGGGAGCCGGCGGCGTGGCTAGACGGCCATTCCGTAGACGATGGTGAACAGGGTGCCGAGGGAGCCGATGATGAACACCCCCGTCAGACCGGCCACGATCAGACCCTTGCCCTGTTCGGCGCTGAAGGTGTCGCGCAGGGCGGTCGCGCCGATGCGCTGCTTGGCCGCTCCCCAGATCGCGATGCCCAGGCAGAGCAGGATCGCCACGGCCATGACCACCTCGATCATGACCTTCGCTTCATTGCCGAGACTTCCGAACGGGCCCCAGTTCGGGGCGATTCCGCCGATGATGGTGGTGATGTCGCCCTTTTCGGCTGCCAGGATCATGTAACTCACCGCCCCTGTATGGGTAGTTCCGGTCGCCCTTGCCCGATGGCAGGGGTCACGTCCTATCTTCGCTGATGAAATCGCCGTCGTATGTCGACTTGACGGCTCTCTTTGCCTGATCTCCCGGTCCGGGCCCCGCCCACGTCCGCTGACCTGGTCACTCTGTGTATCACGGGGGGTGACCCCGGGCAATGATTGTCGTCTCGGCGTACGCGAGGCGGGGTGCGGGTCTGCCCGGGTGGCCGCCGTTCGGCGGATCGGGGCCGCGTGTCGTTGGTCCAACCCGCGTACATATCGGCCGACTGACGGAATGTCGGACCATCCCCCTGTCGGCCCATGGGTCATGCTCCACCTGCTTCCGGCCGGAGCGCGAAACGTTCCACGATGAGAGACGACCCAAGGAGCAAAAGGGATGGGTTCTGCATCAAGGGCGGGACGGCGCTTGGGGTGGGCCGGTGGGCTGGTCATGCCGCTGGCGCTCGCCTTCGCCGGGATCTCGGGTCCCGCGTCGGCCGCCGCGCAGTGGGCCGCTCCCGCGACGGGCGCCAAGTGCCAGGGCAAGGTCCGGATGGACGACGACATGAAGAAGGCGAAGGGTGCGAAGGCCGCGCCCGGCGCGAAGCAGCGGAGCGACTGTCCGGGGCCGCGGGGTCCGGTGGGGCCCAAGGGTCCCAAGGGGGACCGGGGGCCGAAGGGTGACCGGGGGCCGGCGGGTCCGCCCGGGCAGTGCACCGACCTGGCCACGACGCGGGGCAACAGCGACCTGGAGTTCAGTGCGGCGCTGGTGCACGGCCGGACGTCCATCGGGGTGCGCAGGATGACGCCGCCGCCGGTGGGGGCCTACTACTGGCGCGACCTGACGGGGCCGCAGAACCCGGGGCACCCGCGGAACGCGTGCAGCGTGTCCATCGCGGCCGAGGGCATGAACAGCGTGTACGTGAAGGTGTTCACGACCACGGGCGCCGTGTACGAGAACTCCTGCACGTACACGCCGATGGGGATGCTCAACTGCCCGTCCGGCTGGACGGCGCTGGTCAAGCCCTGACCCCGGGGCGGGCCCGCCCGTCGTCGGCGCCGCGACCGGAAGCACGAGCCGGTGCGCGGGGCCGGCGGTGTGCGGGCCGGGGGTCGGCGGGTCAGACGAGGATGCTGGACGCCGGCGGGACGAGGGCGTAGTGGCCGGGCGGGATGACGCCGACCGGGTAGCCGAGGTGGCAGAACGGGCCGCGGGTGATGACGACCGGGTTGTCGGAGTGGTTCTCGATCCGCGCGATGCCGCTGTGGCGCAGGCAGCCGTGGTAGCCCAGGAGGGCCTGGCCGTTGATGACCACGGGGCCTTCTCCCTCGTGCGCCTGTGCCTGGACCTGGGCGTGGGCCGAGCCGCCGAGGGAGAGGACGAGGGTGGCGGCGGCCGCGAGGGTGCCGAGGGTGGTGGACAGGCGTCGCATGATCGGGGACCTCCGTTGAGCGGGTAGCTGAGGATCAGCTTCCGGTTGCGTGGCTCAACGTAGGGGTGGGGATAGCCGACAGTCACGGCCGTGCGGGGGTGCGTGGTTGCGCGAAAGGCGCACGTGTGTGCGGTGTGCGCCGGTCGGGTGCGGACGAGGGGTGCGGGGGCCTTGCGAGGGCGGTGCGGGCGGGCGCGGGAGCCGGTACGAAGAAATCCGTCGGGGGGTCGGGCGGGAGCTCTCGGGTGTGGCGAACGGGTGAAGCCGCCTGCGGCCCCGGCCGTGGATCGGGTGGCCAACGCCTCCGTGCACCCCGGCCGTTGTCAGTGGGGTGCGGCAGCCTGGGGGCATGACGACGACACCCTGGACCCTCGCGGACCTCGAGGCGGCCGTGCGGGCCGGTTGGTCGGCCGACCTGGCCTGCCCCTCCGACATCACGCGGATTCCCTGGACGGCCGACAACCCGGCCTGGGGGCACTGCGACATCACCGCGCTGGTCGTCCAGGACCTCGTCGGCGGCGACCTGATGGTGGGTGAGGTCTTCCACGACGGCCGCCAGGAGGGCTACCACTGCTGGAACCGGCTGGCCGGGGGCATACGCGTCGACCTGACCCGGGAGCAGTTCCGGCGCGGCGAGACGGTGACCCCGGGGCGGGTCGTACGGCGGCCCACGGACCGTCGGCCGCGCCGCTGGGCGCAGTACCAGCTGCTGCGCGAGCGGGTCGGGGACGTGCTCGGGCCGCTGCCGGGGGTGCTGGAGGTGGCCGGGCGCGCGCTGCGGTACACGGACTTCGGGGGTCCGGGGGAGCCGCTGCTCGCGCTGCACGCGCACTTCATGGAGGGGCGGACCTTCGCGGACCTGGCCCGGGAGCTGGCGCCGCGGTGGCGGGTCGTCGCGCTGGACCAGCGCGGGCACGGGGATTCGGACCGGGCGCCGGAGTACTCGCGGGAGGGGTACGTGGCGGACGCGGCGGCCGTGCTGGAGCACCTGATGCTGGGCCCGGCGGTGGTCCTGGGGCATTCGCTGGGCGGGGTCAACGCCTACCAACTGGCCGCGCGGCGGCCCGAGCTGGTGCGGGCGGTGGTGGTCGAGGACGTCGGGGCGGTCGTGGACGACGACCTGTCCTTCGTGCTCGGGTGGCCGCGCCGGGCGGACGGCCGGGAGGAGCTGCTGGCGGGGCTGGGGAGCGCGGCGGGCTTCCTGGAGGACTCGGTGCGGGGGGACCACTGGGCGGACTGGGCGGCCGTGCGGCAGCCGACGCTGCTCGTCCGGGGGGAGCGCAGCACGGTGCTGTCGGCGGGGCACGCGCGGGAGTTGGCGGCCCGGCGGACGGGGGTGCGGCTGGTGGAGCTGCCCGCCGGGCACGGGGTGCACACCGATGACCCGAAGGGGTTCACCGCGGCGGTGGCGGAGTTCCTCGCCCGGCTCTGAGGGCGTGCGGCGCGCGGCTTCCGGTCCCGTTGCCCGGGGTCCGGCCCGGCACGGGGGTGCGGGCCGGGCCGCGGGGAGCGGGACCGGGGGAGTGGGTGCGGGACCGCGGGTGCGGGACCGGGGCCTGCGGGCCGTGGTGGGGGTCAGGACCAGTGGGAGGGGCGGGTCAGGCTGGGCGGGATGCGGGTGGCGGCGTCGCCGCGGGCCGCGTTGAGCTGGGCCTGGGTGAGGAAGATGCTGCCGGTGAGGTCGGCCCCGCTCAGGTCGGCGTCCCGCAGGTCCGCGCCGATCAGGTCGGCGGTGCGCAGGTCGGCCCGGCTGAGGTCGGCGGCGATCAGGTAGGCGCCGCGCAGGGTGGCGCCCCGCAGGTTCGCGCCGGACAGGCGGGCGCCCATCAGGTCCGCGCCGCGGTGGTTCTTCTTGCGGCCGGGGACGGTGGCCCGTACCAGGTCGCTGGTCTTGAGCAGCAGGGTGTTGACGGCCGCGCGGCGGGCGCCGACGTCGACGGCGGCCAGGGTCTCGGCGTCGGCGCGGGTCAGCTCCTCGGTCGCGGCGAGGGCGCGCCGCAGCTCGCCGTGGATCGGGCGGGCGGCCGGGAGGGTGAGGGATTCGGCGAGGTAGAAGAGCAGCTCGTGGAGCTGGCGCATCACCGGGAACACCTCGAACATCCGGCGGGAGGTGCCGGGGTGGGCGCGCCAGTCGCGGCCCTCGAAGGTGACCTGGGAGACCTGCTGGCCCGCGCCGAAGCAGTCGAAGACGGTGCAGCCCTGGAAGCCCTTGTCGCGCAGCCGGGTGTGGATGCCGCAGCGGAAGTCCTGCTCGAGGTTGCCGCAGGGCGTGCCGGCGGGCTTGTCCACGGCGAAGTCGGTGGACCGGGCGAAGGGCAGGGCCACGCAGCAGAGGGCGAAGCAGTTCGCGCAGTCGGCCTGGAGCACGGGCAGGGCCGGGCCGGGCCGGGGGCCGGGAGCGGGGGCGGGGGCGGGGCGGGAGCTGGACACGGCTCCATTGTCCCCCGCCGACGCCTTCGGCCCGGCCGGGGCGTCCGGCGGCGGGGTCCGGCGGCGGGGTCTGGTGCCCCCGATTACCTCTCGGTAGCGTGCGCGCCATGGACGACGCTGACGACGTGACGGTCGAGGGGTTCTACGAGCGGGTCGACACCGGGCGGTTCCTGGCCTCCGCGTACACGCGCGGGCCGTGGGACCGGGGCTCGCAGCACGCCGGTCCGCCCGCCGCGCTGCTCGGGCGGGCGGTCGAGGAGCGCCCGGGGGCCCGGGAGGACATGCGGGTCGCGCGCATCACCTACGAGATCCTGCGGCCGGTGCCGATCGGGCCGCTGGAGATCACCACCTCGGTCCTGCGGGCCGGGCGCGGCACCGAGGTGATCGAGGCGGCGCTCGCGCCCGCCGGGGCGGCGCCGGTGATGTTCGCCCGGGCGCTGCGGATCCGTACGGCCGAGGACTCGGTGCCGGCCGTGCTGGCGGGTCCGGCGGTGCCGCCGCCCACCGCGGTGGGGCGCACGCCGTTCTTCCCGGTGCCGTGGTCCACGGGCTACCACACGGCGATGGAGAGCCGGTTCACCGAGGGCGCGTTCGTCGAGCCGGGACCGGCCACCTGCTGGATGCGGATGCGGGTCCCGTTGATCGCGGGGGAGGAGATCCGCCCGCTGGACCGGGTGTTGGTCGCGGCCGACTCCGGCAACGGCATCAGCGCGGTGCTGGACTTCGCCAAGTACGTCTTCATCAACGGGGACCTGACGGTCCACCTGCACCGCCATCCGGTGGGCGAGTGGGCCTGCGTGGAGGCCCGAACCAGCGTGGATCCGGCGGGGATCGGCCTCGCCGACGCGCGCCTGCACGACGAGGACGGGCCCATCGGGCGCAGTGCGCAGAGCCTGTACGTCGCGCCGCGCTGAGCCTGTGACAGGCTCTCGCGCATGGACGCGCTGAGGGAGACCGATCCGACGCGGATCGGGGTGCACGTGCTGGTGGCCCGACTGGGGGCCGGGGGGATGGGGCAGGTGTACCTCGGGCGGTCGCCCGGGGGGCGCCTGGTCGCCGTCAAGGTGGTCCGGGAGGAGATACTCGGGCACCCGCAGGCCTTGGCGCGCTTCCGGCGCGAGGCGAGCACCGTGCGGGAGGTGCGTTCCGCCTACACCGCGCGGCTGATCGATGCCTCGCTGGACCGGGCCCCGTACTGGCTGGCCACCGAGTACGTCGCCGGGCCCACGCTCGCGCACGCGGTGCGGGGGCGGGGCGCGCTGCCCGCGGACACCTGCCGGGCGCTGGGGGCGGCGCTGGCGGAGGGGCTGGCGGGCGTGCACGAGCAGGGGGTGACGCACCGGGACGTGAAGCCGCAGAACGTGATCCTGGGGGCGCAGGGGCCCCAGTTGATCGACTTCGGCATCGCGCGCGGGGTCGGGGTGACGATGCTGACGCAGGAGGGCCAGGCGCCGGGGACGCCGGGGTTCACGGCGCCCGAGGTGTTGCTGGGTGCGGCGGGCGAGGCCGCGGCGGACGTGTTCGCGCTGGGGGCGACGCTGGCGTACGCGGCGACAGGGCGGCCGCCGTTCGGTTCCGGGGAGGCGGCGAGCGTCTGGTACCGGACGGTGCACGAGCCGGTGGACGCGGTCGGCGTGGAGCCGGGGCTCGCGGCCCTGATCGAGGCGTGCGTGGCGAAGGACCCGGCGGCGCGGCCGTCACCGGCGGAGGTGATCCGGCGGTGCGCGGTGGCGCGTGCGGTGGTGGACGACCCGGTGTACGCGGAGCTGGCGGCCCTGCGCGAGGCGGTCCCGGCGGCGCCGACCGCACCGGCCCCCGACGCCACCCGGGTGCTCCCGGACCCCGAGGACCGGCCCCGCCCCGAGGACGTGTCCGGGCCGCGTGGCGTGCCCGGGGAGCCTGGTGGGGCGCCCCGGGAGCAGGGCCCGCCCCGGGAGCCGGCCGGGGGCACCACGGAGCACGTCGCCCCCGCGTCCGGCAGGCGCGGGCGGCGGGCCGGGGCCTGGGTGGGGGCCGTGCTGGCGTTGGCCGTGGCGGGGTCGGTGGGCTACTGGCAACTGCCCCTGAACGGGGGCGACGGGGGAGACGGCGGCGGTGCGTCCGGCGGATCGGCCTCCGCGGGTCCGAGCACCGGTGCGCAGCCCTCCGGCGGGAAGGACGCGAAGGACGCGAAGGACGCGAAGGACACGAAGAAGAAGGGCGCCGGGCCGCCCGCCGACCACATCGAGCAGAGCCGGACCTCGCGCGAGCGCTGGGCGGTGGACCCGGATCCGGCGATGGCGAAGTACGGCAGCGGGCTGTGCAACGAGCTGGTGGGCGAGGACGACGCGCCCGGTGCGGGGATGGAGAGTTCCACCGTCTCCTCGTCCACCAACGGCGTGCCCGGCAGGACGATGACGGTGAAGATGCGGCCCAAGGGCGCGGGCGGCGCGGACCGGGGGCCGCGCCCGGCGCCGTTCTACGTCTCGGTGGCCGTCAAACCGCCGTCGTCGCTGGCGTCCGGGAGCCTCGGCTACACCAGCGTGCCCGTCGACATCTACGCGAACTGGGACTCCGGCGAGTACCTCAGCCTGAGCTATCCGGCGCAGTTCCGCAGCTACGTGGACGGCAAGGGAACCGGTTCGCCGGAGCTGGCGTCCGACCGGGGGGACTGGACGGTGGTCTTCTACCACGTCGAGGATGACCCCAAGAAGTACGCGCGTATCGCCTGTTCGGGGTTCCGGGTGGGGTAACGGCCCGCGACACGGGGGAAACAGAGGGAAATCCCCCCTTGAGGGGACGGGCATGGGGGAGGGTTGACGGGTGCGCAGATTCTGGATGGTGGGCGGGATCGGGGTCGGGGTGTGCCTGACCTTCGTCATGCTGCTCGTCGTGGGGACGTACTCCGCGGCCGCGGGGCTCGGTGGTCTCGGCGGTGGCGGGCGCGGGGTCGGCCTCGCGCAGGGGGCCGTGCCGGCGAAGTACCAGGCGCTGGTGCAGAAGTGGGGCAACCTGTGCGCGGCGATCAGTCCGCCGCTGCTGGCGGCCCAGCTGTACTCGGAGAGCGGCTGGAACCCGCGGGCGGTGAGCCCGGCGGACGCGCGGGGCATCGCGCAGTTCATCCCGGGGACCTGGGAGGGGCACGGGGTCGACGGTGACGGGGACGGGGACCGGGACATCTGGGACCCCAACGACGCGATCCCGTCCGCGGCTTCCTACGACTGCGAGCTGTCCAAGGACGTCGCGGGGGTGCCGGGCGACGCCGCGTCGAACATGCTCGCCGCCTACAACGCGGGGGCCTACGCGGTCATCAAGTACCAGGGCGTGCCGCCGTACAAGGAGACGCAGGGGTACGTGAAGACGATCACGACCCTGGCGCTGAGCTTCGCGAAGCCCGTCGGGCGGGTGGCGCCCTCGCAACAGGCCGCCGGGGCCATCTACTTCGCGCAGAAGCAGCTGGGGACGCCGTACCTGTGGGGCGGCAACGGGACGCCCGACCAGGACGGGCGGTTCGACTGCTCGGGGCTGACGGTGGCGGCGTACAAGACGGTGGGGATCGACCTGCCGCGGGTGGCGAACGACCAGTACAACGCCGGTCCGCACCCCTCGCGCGACGAACTGCTCCCCGGTGACCTGGTCTTCTTCTCCAACGACCTGGCGAACTCGCGGGAGATCCACCACGTCGGGCTGTACGTGGGCGGCGGGTACATGATCAACGCGCCCTACACCGGGGCCGTGATCCGCTTCGACAAGATCGACAGTCCGGACTACTTCGGGGCCACCCGGGTCACCAAGGACGGCGCCGAGGCCTCGCCGGTGCGGGACGCGGGCGCGGGCCCGAAGGGCTCGTAAGCGGGGGCGGCGGCGCCCGTCCGCCGCCCCGCTGACTCTCCGTTAAGTCCAGGCCCTGAGCTGCGACGACGTGTCTCTCTTGGATAACGTTGGAGTGATCATTCGGTGGAGAGTGGAACGTAGCTGCCAGAACGGGCGTTCCATGGACACGGTGGTCGATCACCGGGGTCGAAGGGGCGCACACAGGGGTGCGTCCTCAGGGGAACCGAGGCAAGGGGCCGCATCGCCATGGCTGGACTCACGACCGGTGGGCCGAACGTGGACGTCAGCCTGCTGTACGACATCAACGGCCTGGCCCGGCACGCCCCGGCGGCCGTGGACCGGACCATCGCGCTCGTCGGCGAGTACGGGCTTCCGCTCGCCATGGTGCTGCTCGTGCTCTGGTGCTGGCGCGGGGCCCGCAAGCAGGACGGGCCGGCCGCGATCGAGGCCTTCACCGCGCTGGTGTGGGCGCCGCTCGCCGCCGGGATCGCGCTGCTCGTGAACGTGCCGCTGCGCGAGTTCGTCGCCCGGCCGCGGCCGTTCCGCCAGCACGAGGGGCTGGAGGTGCTGGTGTCCGGCAAGGGCGGCGACTTCTCCTTCGTCAGCGACCACGCCACCCTCACGATGGCGCTCGCCGTCGGCATCTTCATCGCCAACCGCAGGCTCGGGCTGATCGGCATCGGGCTCGCCCTGGTCCAGGGCCTGTGCCGCGTGTACATGGGCGTCCACTACCCCACCGACGTCATCGGGGGCCTCGCGCTCGGCACGGCGGTGGTCCTGCTGCTCGCGCCCCTCGCGATGGCGCTGCTCGCCCCGGTGGTGCGCGCGGTGGCCGGGTCGGCGCGCACGGGGTGGATCGTCCGGGCCAAGGGGCACGGCGTGCCCCGGCCGCTGGACCTCCCGCACGCCCAGACGCCGCCGGGGGGCCACCCCCGCGAGAACGACCTGGCCGCCTGAGCCCGGGACGGTCGGCGCGCGCCCGGGCGCTCAGCCCGTGGCGTACGCGTTCCAGAGCGTGAGCAGGAGCGCCGAGAGCAGGCACAGCGCCGCCCCGGCGAAGCAGAGGCGGACCGCGGCGGGTCGGGGGCGCGGGCGGGACCGGGTCACGGGCCGCCGCCCTCGCGTCCCCGGTGGCCCTGGTGCCCCTCGGCGTCGGTGTCCCCGCGGCGGTGGCGCGCGCGCAGCCAGAGGCCGGTGGCCGCGGCCGCCGCGGAGGTGACCCCGATGGCCAGGGCCACGTCGCCCGGCCCGTCGGCCGTACCGACGGGCTTCGCCCAGGCCGGAGCCGGGGCCAGCGCGAGCAGCAGGGCCCCCGCGAGGGCCGCGGCGCGGGCGGTCGTACGGCCGCGTGGTCGTCGTACCGGTCGTCTTCCGCGCACGGGCGCTCCGCTCTGGAGAGGGGGGTTCCCCTCCAGGGCATCCGGTCGCGGGCGGATCGGCCAGCGGGGCCGTCCGAACGGGCGACGCGCCGGCGGCGGCCGGGCCGGGCGGAGCGCAGCCGGGCGGCCTACCCCGCCAGGTGGCCGCTCGCGTCCTTGCGGGCCAGGTCCCGGGAACGGCGGGCCGGACCGCGCCAGCCGCAGCTGCAGACGGCCAGGCAGAACGAGCCGCGTTCCGAGGTGGTGATGGTGTGCGCGCCCGGCGGTGTCGGCCCCGCGCAGCCGCGCGTGCGGGGTACGGCCGGAAGCGGAGGAGCGGAGGGCGCGAAGGGGTGCGGGTCCACGTCACCACGGTACCCGGCTCGGGTGCGGGTGCGGGAGTGCCCCGGACCGTGACGGCGAACCCCGGGCCTCGTTAACCGGAGCGGGTGGGGGCCTCGGGCAAGCAGCGTTCATGCGTTGGGGGTTGGCAGGCGATGGTGGTGCACCAGCACAGGCGGCGGGGGGCGGCGGCCGTGGCCGTCGCGGCCATGGTGACGATCGGCGGGTGCGGCGGTCCGGACGGGGCCCCCTCGGGCGCCGACGCGCGACCACCCGGCGATCCGACGGCGGCCGTGCGCGGCGCCGCGGACGGGCTGACCCGCAGCGGCAGTGCCCAGGCCCGTACGGCGATGGAGATGGCCACCGGCGGCACCCGGGTCACCATCCGGGGCGAGGGCGGGGTCGATTTCAAGAAGCGGATGGGCCAGCTCCTGGTGATGCTCCCGGCCGACGTGACCGGGAAGCCGGGGCACCGTCCGATCACCGAGCTGCTCACCCCCGGCGCCCTGTTCATGAAGAACCGGGGTGCGGGCGTGCCCGCCGACAAGTGGGTCCGGGTGGACACGACGACCCTCGCGGACGGGAACCTCGTCACCGGCGGGGCCACCGATCCGATCACCGCCGCCGAGCTGCTGCGCGGGGCCGAGGGGGTGAGGTACGTCGGCGAGATCGACCTGTCGGGGACGAAGGTGCGGCACTACACGGGCACCACCGACATCGGGCGGGCCGCGAAGAGCGCGTCGCCGGACGTGCGGGCGGCACTGGAGGCGGCGGCGAAAGGGTTCAGCAATGACGCCGTTCCCTTCGACGCGTACCTGGACCACGAGGGGCGGCTGCGGAAGGTCCGGCACCGCTTCAGCTACGTCAACAATGGCGTGATCGATGTCTCCTCGACCACGCTGCTCTACGGCTTCGGCACGCCGGTGACGGTCGTTCTCCCCGCAAGCGGGGACATTTTCGCGGGGAAGATCGCCGACTAGGCGGTGCGGTGGCGCGGGGCGGTGCGATCGGGCCACGACCCGGTATCCGGAAATGGTCCATCCGTGTCATGCGCGCAGCGAGTCGTGCTCCCTAGGCTGGGAGCGCAGCGATCCGATGCCCGATGGCGGCAGGAAGAGGTGACACGCGTGACTCCCGCAGGCGGTATGACGGTGCAGGACCACGTGGCTCTCGCCGAGATCGAGCTGTGCGGCGAGCTGATCATCGCGGCTTCGGCCGCCGCCGAGGAGCGGCTGAGCCAGGACCGGATCGACGAGGTGCTCGGCGCGATCTGTTGCCCCTAGTCCCCCGGGGGCGTGCGGTGTCAGGTCCGCAGCAGGCGGGCGATGGCCTTCGTCGCTTCCTCGACCTTCGCGTCGATCTCGGTGCCGCCCTTGAGCGCCGCGTCGGCGACGCAGTGGCGCAGGTGCTCTTCGAGCAGTTGCAGCGCGAAGGACTGGAGCGCCTTCGTGCTGGCCGAGACCTGGGTGAGTATGTCGATGCAGTAGACGTCCTCGTCGACGAGCCGTTGCAGGCCGCGGATCTGGCCCTCGATCCGGCGCAGGCGCTTGAGGTGCTCGTCCTTCTGGTGGTGGTAGCCGTGCACGGCGGGGGCGCCGGGGCCGTCGCCCTGCGCGGGGCCGGCCGCCGCTGCTTCGGTGGTCGTCATGCGTCCTCCCGTGGTGCGTCCCGTGGGTATGGCTGGCGCATACCCCTCATGGGTATAGGGTACCGGCCGCCGCGCGCGGGGGCCGGGGTCCGTACCCGCTCACTCTGCCTGATGGAGGACACTGGGGAACTGCCGGTTAGCCGTGGCTGGAGGATGCGCCTAGCATCAGCCTGACCGAATCCAATGCACCCCGAGGACCTCACGTGCGATTTCGTCTGACCCCCAGGGAGACGAGCTTCTACGACATGTTCGCCGCGTCCGCGGACAACATCGTCACGGGCTCGAAGCTCCTGATGGAACTGCTCGGAGCGGATTCGTCCGCCCGGGCCGAGATCGCGGAACGGATGCGGGCGGCGGAACACGCGGGGGACGACGCGACGCACGCGATCTTCCACCAGCTGAATTCCTCCTTCATCACGCCGTTCGACCGCGAGGACATCTACAACCTGGCGTCCTGCCTCGACGACATCATGGACTTCATGGAAGAGGCGGTCGACCTGGTCGTCCTCTACCAGGTGGAGGAGCTCCCCAAGGGCGTCGAGCAGCAGATCGAGGTCCTGGCGCGGGCGGCCGAGCTGACCGCCGAGGCCATGCCCCACCTGCGGACGATGGAGAACCTCACCGAGTACTGGATCGAGGTCAACCGGCTGGAGAACCAGGCCGACCAGATCCACCGCAAGCTGCTCGCCCACCTCTTCAACGGCAAGTACGACGCCATGGAGGTGCTCAAGCTCAAGCAGATCGTCGACGTGCTTGAAGAGGCCGCCGACGCGTTCGAGCACGTCGCGAACACGGTGGAGACCATCGCGGTCAAGGAGTCCTGAACCTCGTGGACACCTTTGCGCTGATCGTGACCATCGGTGTCGCGCTCGGCTTCACCTACACCAACGGCTTCCACGACTCGGCGAACGCGATCGCGACCTCGGTCTCGACGCGGGCGCTGACGCCGCGGGCCGCCCTGGCGATGGCCGCGGTGATGAACCTCGCCGGTGCCTTCCTGGGCAGCGGGGTGGCCAAGACGGTCAGTGAGGGCCTGATCGAGACGCCCCACGGCAACCGGGGCATGTGGATCCTGTTCTCCGCGCTGGTCGGCGCGATCGTGTGGAACCTGGTGACCTGGTACTTCGGGCTGCCGTCCTCCTCCTCGCACGCCCTGTTCGGCGGCATGGTGGGCGCGGCGCTGGCCGGTGGCACCCAGGTCATCTGGAGCGGGGTCGTCGACAAGGTCGTCATCCCGATGTTCGTCTCCCCGGTGGTCGGCCTCGTCGTCGGTTACCTGGTGATGGTCGCGATCCTGTGGATGTTCCGCCGGGCCAACCCGCACAAGGCCAAGCGCGGCTTCCGCATCGCCCAGACCGTCTCGGCGGCGGGCATGGCGCTCGGTCACGGTCTGCAGGACGCGCAGAAGACCATGGGCATCGTGATGATGGCCCTGGTCATCGCCGACGTGCAGGCCGCGGGCGACGCGATCCCGATCTGGGTCAAGATCGCGTGCGCCGTGATGCTGTCGCTGGGCACCTACGCGGGCGGCTGGCGCATCATGCGCACGCTCGGCCGCAAGATCATCGAGCTGGACCCGCCGCAGGGCTTCGCGGCGGAGACCACCGGTGCCTCGATCATGTTCGGCTCGGCGTTCCTCTTCCACGCGCCGATCTCCACCACCCACGTGATCACCTCGGCGATCATGGGCGTGGGCGCCACCAAGCGGGTGAACGCGGTCCGCTGGGGCGTCGCCAAGAACATCATCCTCGGCTGGTTCATCACGATGCCGGCCGCGGCGCTCGTCGCGGCGCTGAGCTTCTGGGTCGTCCACCTGGCCTTCGGCTGAGGCAGCCGTCCGCCCCCGCGGGGCGCGGACGGGCGGAAAGACAGATGGGCCGGCTCCCCCCACCCAGGGGGAGCCGGCCCTTTCGCCTTGCGGTGGCACCGCCATGCAGCACCGCAGGACGTGTGTGGGGGCCCGGGCGGGCCCGCCCCTCGCGGGGCCTATCCGAAGCGGCCCGAGATGTAGTCCTCGGTGGCCTGGACGGACGGGTTGGAGAAGATCCGGTCCGTGTCGTCGATCTCGACGAGCTTGCCGGGCTGGCCGACCGCCGAGAGGTTGAAGAACGCGGTGCGGTCCGAGACGCGGGCCGCCTGCTGCATGTTGTGCGTCACGATGACGATCGTGAAGCGCTCCTTCAGCTCGCCGACCAGGTCCTCGATGGCGAGGGTGGAGATCGGGTCGAGGGCCGAGCAGGGCTCGTCCATCAGCAGGACCTGGGGCTCGACCGCGATGGCGCGGGCGATGCACAGACGCTGCTGCTGGCCGCCGGAGAGGCCGGAGCCGGGCTTGTTCAGGCGGTCCTTGACCTCGTTCCAGAGGTTGGCGCCCTGGAGGGACTTCTCGACGATGTCGGCCAGCTCGGACTTCTTGAAGCTGCCGTTCAGCCGCAGGCCCGCCGCCACGTTGTCGAAGATCGACATGGTGGGGAAGGGGTTCGGGCGCTGGAAGACCATGCCGACCGTGCGGCGGACCGCGACCGGGTCGACGCCGGGGCCGTACAGGTTCTCGTCGTCCAGCAGCACCTTGCCCTCGACGCGGCCACCGGGGGTGACCTCGTGCATGCGGTTCAGGGTGCGCAGGAAGGTGGACTTGCCGCAGCCGGAGGGGCCGATGAAGGCGGTCACGGAGCGGGGCTCCACGGTCATCGAGATGTCGTCGATGGCCTTGTGGGTGCCGTAGAAGGCGGACAGTCCGCTGACGTCGATTCGCTTCGCCATGAGGGGGTCACTTCGCTTTCAGGGGGTCGCGTCAGCGACCGGTCTTCGGGGCCTTCCAGCGGGCGATGCCGCGGGCCACCAGATTGAGGATCATGACGAAGGCGATCAGGACGAGGGCAGCGGCCCAGGCCCGGTCGTAGGAGGCGTCACTGCCGACCCGGTACTGCTCCCAGATGTACAGCGGGAGCGAGGACTGAGCGCCTTCGAAGGGGTTGCCGTTGATCAGCTGCGAACCGAAGACCAGCAGCATGATCGGGGCGGTCTCACCGGCGATGCGGGCGATGGCCAGCATGACACCGGTGGAGATGCCGCCGATGGCGGTCGGGAGGACCACCTTGAGGATCATGCGCCACTTCGGCACGCCGAGGGCCAGGGCGGCCTCGCGCAGCTCGTTCGGGACGAGCTTGAGCATCTCTTCGGTGGAGCGGACCACGACCGGCATCATCAGGATCGACAGGGCCAGCGAACCGGCGAAGCCCGAGGGGCCGAAGCCGAGCATCAGGATCCAGGTCGTCAGGATGAACAGGCCCGCGACGATGGACGGGATGCCCGTCATGACGTCGACGAAGAAGGTCACGACCTTGGCGAGCTTGCCCCGGCCGTACTCGACCAGGTAGACGGCGGTCAGCAGGCCGATGGGGGCCGAGATCGCGGTGGCCAGGCCGACCTGCTCGATGGTGCCGAGCAGCGCGTGGTAGACGCCGCCGCCCTGCTCGAAGCTGGTCACGCCCTTCATCGAGTGGTTCAGGAAGTACGGGTCGAGGGTCTTGATGCCGCGGGCGATCGTGGTCCACAGCAGGGAGACCAGCGGGACGACCGCGAGCAGGAAGCAGACCCAGACGACGGAGGTCGCGACCCGGTCCTTGGCCTGGCGGCGGTTCTCGATGACCGCGCTGGCCGTGTACGTGATGACGACGAACAGCAGGGCGGCGATCAGGCCCCACTGGGTCTTGCTGCTCAGGCCGAAGACGGCGCCGATGCCGCAGCCGAGGGCGATCGAGAGGACCGCGATGGCGGCCGGGGCCCAGCGGGGGAGACCACCGCGGGTGAGGCTGGTCGGGGCGACGGACTTGCGGGCCCGGGCGGGCCGCTGGTCCTGGAGTACGTGGCTCATCAGGCGTTCGCCCCCGAGAAGTCCTTGCGGCGGGCGATGATCAGCCGCGCCGTGCCGTTGACCAGCAGGGTCAGTACGAAGAGCACCAGGCCGGAGGCGATCAGCGCGTCCCGGCCGAATTCGCTGGCCTCGCCGAACTTCGCGGCGATGTTCTGGGCGAAGGTGCCGCCGCCCGGGTCCAGCAGGTGGCCGGAGATCAGGAAGCTCGGGGAGAGCACGGTCGCCACGGCCATCGTCTCGCCGAGCGCGCGGCCGAGGCCCAGCATCGAGGCGGAGATGACGCCGGAGCGGCCGAAGGGCAGGACCGAGAGCCGGATGACTTCCCAGCGCGTCGCGCCGAGGGCCAGGGCGGCCTCCTCGTTCATGCGCGGGACCTGGAGGAAGACCTCGCGGCTGACGCTGGTCACGATCGGCAGGATCATGATCGCGAGCAGGATGCCGACGGTGAAGATCGAGCGGGCGACACCGACCTGGGTCTTGTCGAAGAGGTAGGTCCAGCCGAAGTACTCGTCGAGCCAGAGGTTCAGCCCGCCGAGGTAGGGGACCAGCACGAGCGCGCCCCAGACGCCGTAGATGATCGACGGCACGGCGGCCAGCAGGTCGACCACGTAGGCGAGCGGACCGGCCAGCTTGCGCGGCGCGTAGTGCGAGATGAAGAGGGCGATGCCGACGGCGATCGGAACCGCGATGGCCATCGCGATGATCGAGCTGACGACGGTGCCGAAGAGCAGGACGGCTATGCCGAAGACGGGGGGCTTGGCCGACGGGTCCCAGTCGAACGTGGTGAGGAAGTTCCCCTGGTTGTCCGAGAGGGCGATCGAGGCGCGGTAGCTGAGGAAGACGGCGATCGACGCCATGATCACCAGGAGCAGGATGCCGGAGCCCTGGGAGAGCCCCGAGAAGATCTTGTCACCGGCGCGGCCGGTGGACCTTCCGCTCTTGGAGACCGGCGGAGCCGTGTCTATCTGGGTGGGTGTGGTGGAAGCCATGGTCTTTCCGGTCTGTGTGGGGGGCGGGCCCCCTGGCGGCGGTGCACCGGATTCCCCTGGGTGGAAGGGGAGGGTCCCCGGGGCCGGGCCGCTCCCCCGGGGGTCCCCCCAGACGGAGTCTGGGGGCGGGGGGAGCGGCCCGGTGGTCCCGGGGGTCAGGGTCAGGAGAGGGTCGCGATGACGGCGCGGACCTTGGCGTTGATCTCGGCCGGGATCGGGGCGTAGCCGATCTCGGAGAGCGCCTTCTGGCCCGCGTCGGACGCGGTGTAGTTCAGGAAGGACTTCACGGTGGAGAGGGTCTCGGCCTTGTTGCCCTTGTCGCAGACGACCTCGTAGGTCACCAGGACGATCGGGTAGGCACCCTCGGTCTTGGTGGCGTAGTCCAGCTTCAGCGCGAGGTCGGAGCCGGTGCCGACGACCTTGGCGGCGGCGATGGCCTTGGAGGCGTTCTCGCCGGTGGCCGCGACCGGGGTGCCGGCGCCGGTGTTGATGTCGACCGTCTTGATCTTCTGCGACGAGGCGTAGGAGAGCTCGAAGTAACCGATGGCGCCGTCGGCGGCCTTCACCTGGGCGGCGACGTCGGCGGAGCTACCGGCGGCCTGGCCACCGGGCGCCGGCCACTTCTTCGCGGCGTCGTAGGTCCAGGCGTCGGGCGCGGTGGCCTTGAGGTACTTGGTGAGGTTCTCGGTGGTGCCCGAGTCGTCGGACCGGTGGAAGGCCTGGATGGCGGTACCGGGGAGGGTGACGCCGGGGTTCAGCTTCTTGATCGCCTCGTCGTCCCACTTCTTGATCTTGTCGTTGAAGATCGCGGCGAGGGTGGGGGCGTCCAGCGTCAGCTTGTCGACGCCCGCGACGTTGAAGCCGATCGCGATCGGGCCGCCGACCATCGGCAGGTTGATGCCCTGGCCGCCGGTGCAGATCTTCTTCGAGTCCTCGACCTGCTCGGGCTTGAGGGCCGAGTCCGAGCCGGCGAAACCGACGGTGCCCTTGTTGAAGGAGACGACGCCCTCACCGGAGGAGCTGGCCTTGTAGTTGACCTCGACGCCCGAGCACGCGGCCATGTAGTTCTTGACCCACTGGTCGACCGCGTTCTTCTGGGCGGAGGAGCCGGAGGCGAGCAGCTGGCCCTTGGCCCCGTCGCACTTCACGTCGCCGGCGGCGGGGGCGGAGGCCTTCGCGGTGCCGGAGGCGTTGTCCTTGGTGGTGTTGTCGTCCGAGCCGCACGCCGTGAGGACCAGGGCACCGGACACGACGAGCGCACCGAGCACGGAGGCACGAAGCCGGTTGTTGCGCTGAAGCTTCACTTTCGGGTGTTCCTTCCAGAAGCCGCCGGCCGCTTTCTGTATCGGGGCGGCGTGCGAAGAGGACTACGTCGGTTGCGCGGGGGGCCGTGCCGAGTGGCGTGCGGCTCGCACCGTGCGGTTCCGAAATTAGGCAGATCAGGTGAAGCGGCCGACGGGGGTGAGTGAACGGACGGTGAACCGTGGCGGACGGCATGGTGCGGGGGGCTGTGGCGTTGCCGGGGGGTATCGGGCCGTTACCTTGCCGTTATTCTGCCGTGACGGTGTGCGGGGGTGGGGTGGTGGGGGGTGCGGGGGCCCTTGTCGGGCCTGTGCTCGGGGGTGGCCGGAATTCGCCCTCGCGGGGCCTCTTGGCTGAGGGCCGCGCCCGGCCAGGTTGCTCGGCTCAGGGTCCGGTGGTCCGTCGGTCCGGTGGGGCGCTGCGGCCCGTGGGCCCTCCGGGGGCGCCTCAAACGCCGGCGGGGCTGGTTGTGGCGGGCCGGAGTGGGGCGGGGGTTAGAC
>NZ_JBHWLC010000054.1:0-35479 GCF_042730635.1 Streptomyces sp. NPDC059917 | reverse complement strand
CGGCCCCGCCCTCGCGGGGCCCGCCGCGCGGGGGGGGGGGGGGGGGCGGGGGGGGCCGGGGGGGGGGGGGGGGGGGGGTGGGGGGGGGGCGGGGGGGGGGGGGGGGGGGGGGGGTTAGACCGGGGTGGGGAGCCAGAGGTGGTGGAAGGTGAAGCGGGAGGCTTCTACCTCGTGGCGTTGGTCGGCGTGCAGGACGCCCAGGGCGTAGGCCGTGGCCGGGGCGATGCGGGGGGTGCGGGCCGCGGTGGCGGAGGCGGCCGCGGCCTCCGCCGCGTCGCGGTGGCGGTCCAGGGCCTCGCACGCCGCGGCCAGCCGGGTGACGTCCTCGCCGAGTGCCTCCCGTGCGTAGCGGTGCACGCGCAGCAGGCGGCGCACCTCGTGCCAGGGCGCGTCCTGGTGGGTGTCGTCGATGAGCGCGTCGGCGTTGTACGGCCGGGCGGCCCGGGTCAGGGGGAGCGCGGTCACCGCGGCGGTGAGCCGGGATTCGGCCAGTGAGGCCAGCGGGACCAGGACGTCGGCCACCTGGCCCCGCGCGGCCACCGCGTTCAGCGGTACCTCGGAGGCCAGGACGGCCACGGCGTCGGCCACCGCGTGGAAGCGGGAGGACCCGAGGGCCTGGAGGGTCGCCGAGTGGGCCCTCGTACGGGCCAGGGTCAGCTGGCGTTCCAGCAGGGCGGCCGCGCGGGCCGAGCCCACGGTGAGGGCGCCAGCCCCGGCCGCGGCGCGCGGGGCGGGCACCTCCGGCGCCCCCGAGAGCCGGTGCAGCGCGTCCCGCAGCCGGGTCAGCCGGGCCCCGTAGGCGTGTTCGTCGGCCAGGGTCGAGGACAGCCACACCAGCTCGGTGCGCAGGCCGTCCGCCCAGGTGGATTCGGTGACCGTACGGAAGGTGGCCAGGGATCCCCCGATGCGGCGCGCGGCCCCCCGCAGGCCGCGTGCCGCCTCGCTCCCCCCGTCCGCGTCGGCGCCGCTCTCCTCGTGCAGGCGCAGCCCGCGCAGGAAGGCGGTGGCCTGGGAGCGCAGGTAGGCGCCGAGCACGTCGCCCGCGGTCTGCGCACCCGCTGTCAGGTCAAGGTTTCGCTGAGCCACGCCGGCGCCTCCGGGCGTCTATGAGCATCTCCTGTACGTGCCGCAGCGGCTGCCCCTCGGCATCCGTGCTGTGCCGGGTCCACTCCCCGTCCGGGCCCAGGTGCCAGGAGGAGGTGGCATCGGACATGCCCGTCTCCAGCAGCCGGTCCAGGGACGCGCGGTGGGCCGGGTCGGTGACCCGGACCAGGGCCTCGATGCGGCGGTCGAGGTTGCGGTGCATCATGTCGGCGCTGCCGATCCACACCTCGGGCTCGCCGCCGTTGGCGAAGGCGAAGACCCGGGAGTGTTCCAGGAAGCGGCCGAGGATCGAGCGGACCCGGATGTTCTCCGAGAGCCCGGTGACGCCGGGGCGCACGGCGCAGATGCCGCGCACCCAGATGTCCACCGGCACGCCCGCCTGCGAGGCCCGGTAGAGCGAGTCGATCAGGGCCTCGTCGACGATCGAGTTGAGCTTGAGCCGGACGTACGCCGGGCGGCCCGCCTTCTGGTGGGCGGTCTCCTTGTCGATCCGGGAGACCAGGCCGTCGCGCAGCGACTTGGGCGCGGTCAGCAGCCGGCGGTAGGTCTCGCGGCGCGAGTAGCCCGAAAGCCGGTTGAAGAGGTCGGAGAGGTCCGCGCCGACCTGCGGGTCCGCGGTGAGCAGGCCGAGGTCCTCGTAGAGCCGGGCGGTCTTGGGGTGGTAGTTGCCGGTGCCGACGTGCGCGTAGCGGCGCAGGGTCTCGCCCTCCTGGCGGACCACGAGCGAGAGCTTGCTGTGCGTCTTGAGGCCGACCAGGCCGTAGACGACGTGGCAGCCGGACTCCTCCAGTTTGCGCGCCCACTTGATGTTGGCCTGCTCGTCGAAGCGGGCCTTGATCTCGACGAGCACGAGGACCTGCTTGCCGGATTCGGCGGCGTCTATGAGCGCGTCGACGATCGGCGAGTCGCCGGAGGTCCGGTAGAGCGTCTGCTTGATCGCGAGGACGTCCGGGTCGGCGGCGGCCTGCTCCAGGAATGCCTGCACCGAGGTGGAGAAGGAGTCGTACGGGTGGTGCAGGAGCACGTCGCGTTCGCGCAGGGCCGCGAAGATGTCCGGGGCGGAGGCCGATTCGACCTCGGCGAGGTCGCGGTGGGTCCCGGCGATGAACTTGGGGTACTTCAGCTCGGGCCGGTCCAGCGAGGCCACGCCGAAGAGTCCGGTCAGGTCGAGCGGGCCGGGCAGCGGGTACACCTCGGCCGCGGAGATCTTCAGCTCCTGGACGAGCAGGTCCAGTACGCCGGCGTCGATGGACTCCTCGACCTCCAGGCGCACGGGCGGGCCGAAGCGGCGCCGCATGAGCTCCTTCTCCAGGGCCTGGAGCAGGTTCTCGGCATCGTCCTCCTCCACCTCCAGGTCCTCGTTGCGGGTCACCCGGAACTTGTGCTGCGCCAGCACCTCCATGCCGGGGAACAGCTCCTCCAGGTGCGCGGCGATGACGTCCTCCAGCGGGACGTAGCGCTGCGGGGAGGCCTCCAGGAAGCGGGACAGCAGCGGCGGCACCTTGACGCGGGCGAAGTGGCGGTGGCCGCTGACGGGGTTGCGGACGACCACGGCGAGGTTGAGCGAGAGCCCGGAGATGTACGGGAAGGGGTGCGCGGGGTCCACGGCCAGGGGGGTCAGCACCGGGAAGATCTGGTTGCGGAACAGGGTGAAGAGGCGCGCCTGCTCCTTCTCGGTGAGGTCGCTCCAGCGGATGAGGTGGATGCCCTCTTCGGCCAGCTGGGGGGCGACGTCCTGCTGGTAGCAGGCGGCGTGGCGGGCCATGAGTTCGCGCGAGCGGGTCCAGATGAGGTCGAGGACCTCGCGGGGCTGGAGGCCGGAGGCCGAACGGGTGGCGACGCCGGTGGCGATGCGCCGTTTGAGGCCGGCCACCCGGACCATGAAGAACTCGTCGAGGTTGCTCGCGAAGATGGCGAGGAAGTTGGCGCGTTCCAGGAGCGGGGTCGCCGGGTCCTCGGCGAGTTCCAGCACCCGTTCGTTGAAGGCGAGCCAACTGCGCTCGCGGTCGAGGAAGCGCCCGGCGGGCAGCTCGCCGTCGTCCTTGAGCTCGTAGGCGTCGAGGTCCGCGTCGAGGTCCGGTTCGAGGTCCACGTGCGGGCGGTGCGCGGCTATGGACCCCAGGCGCGCGTGCCGCTCGGCCTGGGAGTGCTGGACGGGGACCTCGGTGGGGCTGACGCCGGGCTTGTGGCTCATGACTCCATTCTTCCGCGCACGCGGAAGGACAGGCGCGTCGGAAGCGTCCGCGAGTGGTCGAAGTCCAGGCTGCATGAGCGGAGAGTCGCAAGCGTGTCTGAATGCCCGGTTAATGGCGTGTGGCATCCAGGGTGTGGCTCGTGTCAGTGGTGGTACGGGGGTGCACGCGGGGGCACGGGGGTTCGCGCGGGTCCGTACGGGTGCGTGCGGGAGCCGGGGCGCGCGCGGTGCGCGCCCCGGGCCCGGGGCGGGAGGGGGCGGTCAGCTCTCGGTGCGGTACATCAGGTCCACCTCGTGGGTCACGAAGCCGAGGCCCTCGTAGACGGCGAGCGCCGCCGGGTTGTCGGCGTCCACGTAGAGCATCGCGGTGGGGAGGCCGGATGCCGCCAGATGGCGCAGCCCGACGGCGGTGAGGGCCTTGCCGAGGCCGCCGCCCTGGGCGCCGGGCAGGACGCCGACCACGTAGACCTCGCCGAGCTGCTGCTCGGCGTGGACCTTGGTCCAGTGGAACCCGACGAGCGCTCCGTCGCGCTCGGCGAGGAAGAAGCCCTTCGGGTCGAACCAGGGCTGTGCGATCCGGTCGTCGAGGTCGCGTTGGTCGAGGGAGCCCTGTTCGGGGTGGTGGGCGAAGGCCGCCGCGTTCGCCGCGAGCCAGGCCGTGTCGTCGGTGCCGGGCACGAAGGTGCGTACGGTCACCCCCGCGGGCAGGGTCGGCTCGGGCAGCGGGGCCGCGTCCGGGCCGAGCGGGCGGCGCAGCTGGCGCAGCTCGCGGAAGAGGGTCAGGCCGAGGACCTGGGCGAGGTGGCGGGCGGCGGAGCGGCCGCCGTGGGCCCACATCCGGATCCGCTTGCCGGAGGCGGCGAGCAGGGCCTGGCCGAGCGCCCGCCCGTGGCCGCGGCCGCGCAGCGCGGGGTGCACGACGAGTTCGGCGGCGGGCGCCTCCACCGGATCGGTGTCTTCCAGTTGTGCGTATCCGGCCAGGCGTCCGTCCGCGGTGAGCAGGAGGTGCCGGATCCCGTCGCGGCGGCCGCCGCGCAGCTGGAGCCGCCCCTGCTCGGACACCGCGGTGGTGCCGTCCGTACGGGCCGCGTCCTCGATCAGCGCGAGGACGGCGGTGGCCTGTTCCTCCGTCAGTTCGTCGAGGGTCTCAATCTGCCGTCCCGGCTCCTGGGCCGCTGCTGCGTCAGTCATGTGACGAGACTACGACCGCTGCCCCCCGACCCGGTCCTGACGTGCCCTCCCGGTCGGGCCCGCGGGGTCGGACCGGTGCTCCGGGTGAGCGACACCACAGGCGATATACCGGCGCGTAACCGGCTCGCAACCCGCTACCCCCTGTCGTGCTACGCGCGTTGACCATAGGCTGCGGCGGACCTCCCAGTTCACATCGCTGTCCAAAAGGGGACTACATGTCAGCGACGCCACAACGGCACCGCCGAGCCCGCCGGTTGACTTCCGCCGCCCTCGCCCTCACCGCGGGGGCGGGCGCCATGGTCGCCGCCGCCCTCCCGGCCGGGGCCGCCAGTGGCGGCGGTGCCGGCCCGAGCCGCACCGTCGATGTGCAGATGCTGTCCTTCAACGACTTCCACGGCACGCTGGAGCCCCCGCAGGGCTCTTCCGGCTCCGTGAGCGAGCGTCAGGCGGACGGAACCACCAAGGCCATACCGGCGGGCGGTGTCGAGTACCTCGCCTCCAGCCTGCGCGAGGCCCGCAAGGGCCACGAGTACTCCGTCACCGCCGCGGCCGGTGACATGATCGGCGCGAGCCCGCTCCTGTCGGGCCTGTTCCACGACGAGCCGACCGTCGAGGCGATGAACAAGCTCGGCCTGAACGTGACGAGCGTGGGCAACCACGAGTTCGACGAGGGCAAGACCGAGCTGCGCCGCATGCAGTACGGCGGCTGCCACCCGGTCGACGGCTGCGCCGAGATGGGCGGCAGCTACAACGGCGCGGAGTTCCAGTACCTCGCCGCGAACGTCACGGACGAGAAGACCAAGCGTCCGCTGATGTCGCCCACCTTCATCTGGAAGAAGGGGGACGTGAAGATCGGCTTCATCGGCGTCACCCTGGAGGGCACGCCGGACGTCGTGACCGCCGAGGGGGTCAAGGGCCTCAAGTTCGGTGACGAGGTCGAGACGATCAACAAGTACGCCGACGAGCTGAACAAGCAGGGCGTCAAGTCGATCGTCGCGCTGATCCACGAGGGCGGCCTGCCCGCCAGCGGCGCGTACAACTACGACTGCAACACCCCGGGCGCGGGCGCCGGCATCTCCGGCGCGATCGTGGACATCGCCAAGAACGTGGACCCGAAGGTCGACGCCCTGGTGACCGGCCACACGCACCAGGCGTACGCGTGCAACATCCCCGACCCGGCGGGCAACCCGCGCATGGTCACCTCGGCCGCCTCCTACGGCCGGGTGTTCACGGACACCACGCTGACCTACGACCGCCAGACCAAGGACATCGTCCGTACGGCGCTCAGCGCGCCCAAGCCGGTCAACAAGATCGTCTCCCGCGACCAGCCCAAGGCCGCGGACATGACCGAGCTGATCCAGCGCTGGAACGCCCTGGCGGCGCCCATCGCGAACCGTCCGCAGGGCTTCATCGCGGCGGACATCCCGGGCCGCGGCTCGGACAAGTTCGAGAAGCCGCTCGGTGACGTGATCGCCGACGCGCAGCTGGAGGCGCTGGCCCCGGCCGACAAGGGCGGCGCGCAGCTGGCCATCATGAACCCGGGCGGCATCCGCGCCGACCTGGCCTACAAGGCCGCGGGCGCCGAGGGCGACGGCGTGGTGACCTACGCCGAGTCGTACACGGTGCAGCCGTTCACCAACATGATGAACGTCGTGGACCTGACCGGCGCGCAGCTCGTCACCGCGCTCCAGCAGCAGGTCAGCGGCCCGGTGAACGGGCCGAACCCGAAGATCCTGCAGATCTCCAAGGGCCTGACCTACACCCTCGACACGACGAAGGCCGGCGCCGACCGCATCGTCGTGGACTCGGTGAAGCTGAACGGCGTGGCCATCGACCCGGCCAAGACCTACCGGGTCGCGATGAACGAGTTCCTCGCGGGCGGCGGTGACGGCTTCACCGTCCTGAAGGAGCACAAGAACAAGCTGGTGGGCGCCTCCGACCTGGACTGCTTCAACGCCTACCTGGCGAAGCACTCCTCGCAGGACGCTCCGCTGGCTCCGCCGGTGGCCGACCGGATCACGGTCGTCCAGTAGCGGTCGCGGACAACTCATGGGGGGCGGTGGGCCGTTGGCCCGCCGCCCCTTTCGCGCGCGCGGCCCCCTTTGGTTCCTACCCGTGGGTAGTAATGCCTGGCTCCGCAGGCCATAATCCGGGCCACCACTGGGTCGGCGAAGGGGCGGGCATGAGCATGGGCGACGTACGGGGAATCGGCCGACGGGGCTTCCTGGCCGGGGCGGTGGCCGTGGGCACGGCGGCGGCCGGACTCGCCGCCTCGGCGGCCCCGGCGGGGGCGAAGGCGCTGGCCGCGCAGGACTGGATGGCCGGGGTCCCCGACTCCACCCCGCTCCAGCGGATGACGATCCCCGGCACCCACGACTCCGGTGCCCGCCAGGGCGGGCTGTACGTGGCCTGCCAGAACACCTCGATAGCCGAGCAGCTCGACTCCGGGATCCGCTTCCTCGACGTGCGCTGCCGGGTCACCGGGGGCTCCTTCGCCATCCACCACGCCGCGTACTTCCAGAACCTGATGTTCGGCGACGTGCTGGTGGCCTGCTGGAACTTCCTGGCCGCGCACCCGAGCGAGACCGTGCTGATGCGGGTCAAGCAGGAGTACTCCGAGGAGAGCGACGCGACCTTCCGGGCCGTCTTCGACGACTACCTCGACCACCGCGGCTGGCGCCCGCTGTTCCGGATCGCCGACGCGCTGCCGGGCTCGCTCGGCCAGGCCCGCGGCAAGGTGGTCCTGCTCGCCGACAACGGCGGGCTGCCGGGCCTGCGCTACGGCGACGGTTCGGTCTTCGACATCCAGGACGACTACATGGCCGAGCCCTTCGGCAAGCGCACCAAGATCGAGGCCCAGTTCCGCCGCTCCGTCGGGCAGCCCGGCAAGTTCTTCATGAACTACACGAGCACCGCCGCGGCCCTGCCGCCGCGCTGGAACTCCGACCGGCTGAACCCGCAGGTGCACTCCTTCGTGGACGGCGGGGAGCTGGCCGGCCGGACCGGGCTGGGCATCGTCCCGATGGACTTCCCGAACACCCGCTCCGGCCTGGTCGCCTCACTGATCCGCCACAACCCCGCCTGATCCGTCCGGGTGGTACGGGCCGTACGGGGAGCCCGGGTCGTCGTCGTGCTCGGGCAGCCGCGGCGGCGGGGTAGGGGCGCCCGGGAAGCGCAGGACCGCCTGTGCGCCCGGGCCGCCGTCGGGGGCCGCCCGCAGCTCGGCGGTGCCGCCCGTGCGCTGGACCGTGCGCGCCACGATGGACAGGCCCAGCCCGCTGCCGGGCAGCGCACGGGCCGAGGGGGAGCGCCAGAACCGGTCGAAGACGTGCGGGAGGTCCTCGGCGGGGATGCCCGGCCCGTGGTCCCGCACGGTCAGGACGCCGGACCGCAGCGCGATCTCGACCGCGCCGCCGGACGGGCTGAACTTGACCGCGTTGTCCAGGATGTTGACCAGGGCCCGCTCCAGGGCGGGCGCCTCGCCGCGGACGTACCAGGGCTCCAGGTCGGCGGCGAAGGTCAGCTCGGGGCCGCGCAGCCGGGCGCGCGACAGGGCGCTGCCCGCGATCTCGTGCAGGGCGACGACCTGGAGCGGGCCCGGCGAGGCGGCGTCCGGCCGGGACAGCTCCTGGAGGTCGCCGATGAGGGAGGCCAGCTCGGTCATCTGGGCCTTGACCGAGGCGAGCAGCTCCTTGCGGTCCTGCGGCGGGATGGGCCGGCCGGTGTCCTCGCTGCGGGCCAGCAGCTCGATGTTCGTACGGAGCGAGGTGAGCGGCGTGCGCAGCTCGTGGCCCGCGTCGGCGATCAGCTGCGCCTGGCGGTCCCGGGAGGAGGCCAGGGCGCTGGTCATCGAGTTGAAGGAGCGCGAGAGCCGGGCGATCTCGTCGTCGCCGGTCTCGGGGATGCGGACGGTGAGGTCCTCGGTGCGCGCGATGTGCTCGACGGCGCCGGTGAGTTCGTCCACGGGCCGCAGGCCGGTACGGGCCACCCACAGCCCGGCCGCGCCCGCGCCGACCACGCCGACGCCGGCGACCAGCAGCAGCACCCAGGCCAGGGTGGAGAGCGGCTTGTCGACGTCGGAGAGCGGCTTGGCGATGGAGACGGCGAAGGCGGGTCCGCCGGGGTTGCTCTGCATCGTGTAGACGCGCATGTCCACGCCGTCCGACGTCGTCACGTCGTGGAGGATGGGCCGGGCCCCCTCGTCGCCCGCGACCGTACGGTCGGCCTTGGTGACCGGGAGGTTGGTGAGCCCGCCCAGCCAGCAGCGGGTGCCGTCGGCGAGGACGATCTGCACGGTGGCGTTCAGGTTCCCCGCGATCTGCTGCTTGGGCTCGGGCGGCCTGAGGACGCAGCCCTCGCGGAGGGTCCTGGCCACCTGTCCGCTGACGTTCGTGGACATCAGGGAGCGATCGAGCTGGTCGGTCAGCTGGGTGCGGACCATCACCCAGGACACCCCGGCGACCGCCGCCACGGCCAGGGCCACGGCGACGGCGACGAGCAGGGCCAGCCGGGAACGCAGCGGCAGCCCGCGGAATCTGGCGGCCGGGCTCACTCGGGCCCGCCGCCGTCACCGGCTCCGGCGGCGCGCAGCACGTACCCGACCCCGCGGACGGTGTGCACGAGGCGCGGTTCGCCGCCCGCTTCGGTCTTGCGGCGCAGGTACATCACGTACACGTCCAGGGAGTTGGAGCTGGGCTCGAAGTCGAAGCCCCAGACGGCCTTGAGGATCTGCTCGCGGGTGAGGACCTGGCGCGGGTGCGCGAGGAACATCTCCAGCAGCGTGAACTCGGTCCGGGTCAGCTCGACGGCGCGCCCGGCCCGGGTCACCTCGCGGGTGGCCAGGTCCATGCGCAGGTCGCCGAAGGTCAGTACGTCCTCGGCGGCGCCCGCGGGGTCCGCGGGGGACGCGTAGGAGCTGCGGCGCAGCAGGGCGCGGACCCGGGCGAAGAGCTCGTCCAGCTCGAAGGGCTTGACGAGGTAGTCGTCGGCGCCCGCGTCGAGGCCGGTGACCCGGTCGCCGACGGTGTCGCGGGCGGTCAGCATCAGGATCGGGGTGACGGATCCGGCGGCGCGCAGCCGCCGGGCCGCCGTCAGACCGTCCATCCGGGGCATCTGGATGTCCAGGACGATCAGGTCCGGGGCGTACCCGGCGGCCTTCTCCAGGGCGTCGAGCCCGTCGACGGCGGTCTCGGTGCCGTATCCCTCGAAGGCGAGGCTGCGGCGCAGGGCCTCGCGGACGGCCGGTTCGTCGTCCACGACGAGTACGCGCGCTTCGCTTTCGGCGGGATTCATCGTTGGGTTCCCCAGTCTCGGTTCGGTCTGACGCCGTCTCCAGCGTGCCACGGCGCCCGGCGCGGGCCGCGGTCAGTAGGAGGTGCCGAAGCCGTTTCCGACGTCGTTGCCGCCCGAGCCGTTGCCGTTGTTCGCGCTTCCCGTGCCGCCGGGGCCGCCCTTGCGCAGCGAGTCCAGGTCGGCCTTGATGGTGTTGACCGGGATGGCGAAGCCGAGGCCGACGCTGCCCGCGCCGGAGCTGTCGCTGGAGGGGGAGTAGATCGCGGAGGGCATGCCGACGATCTCGCCGTTCATGTTGACGAGCGCGCCGCCGGAGTTGCCGGGGTTGAGCGAGGCGTCCGTCTGGATGGCCTTGTACGAGGTGGTGTTCTGGCCGGTCTGGCCGTTGAACTGGCGGCCGTCGTAGGAGAAGGGCCAGCCGCCGCTCCCGCCGTTGCCGCCCTGCTGCTGGCGCTGCGGGGACTGCTGCTCCGACTTGGGCACGTTCACCTCGCGGTTCAGGGCCGAGACGATGCCGCTGGTGACGGTGCCGGTGAGGCGGTCCGGGGAGCCGATCGCGACGACCTGGTCGCCCACCTTGACGTTGTCGGAGTTGCCGAACTTGGCCGGCTTGAGGCCGCTCGCGCCCTCCAGCTTGAACAGGGCGAGGTCCTTGTCGGGGTCGGTGCCGACGACCTTGGCCTTGTACTTCTTGCCGTCGCTCATCGTCACCTGGACCTCGGTGGCCCCGTTGACGACGTGGTTGTTCGTGACGATCTCGCCGTCGGCGGTGACGACGATGCCGGAGCCGGTGCCCTGGCCCGCGGAGGTCGTCGTGTCGATGCGGACGACGGACGGGCTGACCTGTTCGGCGACGCCGGAGACGGTGCCGATGTTGGACTGCGAGACGTTGGATCCGTTGATCCCGCCGTCGCTGCCGCCGCGGTGGCTCAGGTACTGCTGGATCCCGGCGGAGGTGCCGCCGCCGACGATCGCCGCCGCGAGGGCGACCGCGGCGATCAGGGCGAAGGGGCGCCGGCGGCGGGCGTGCGCACCGGCCGGGGCCGGCGCGCCCTGGTAGCCGTCGGCCAGCGGGGGCTGGGGGTGGGGCTGCTGCTGGTGCGCCTCGAACCAGCCGGGGGCCGGGGCCGCGTGGGCGGTCGGCGGGGTCGGGGGGTGGAGCGGCGGCGGGGGGTACGCGCCACCGTCCCGGGCGTCGTGGGCCGGTCGGCCGTGCCCCTGCTGCCAGGCCTCGCCGAAGGGCGCGTCCTGGTGGGGGCGGTTCTCCTGCGGGTCGCCTTCGCGGCGGAAGCTGTCGGTCATGGGTACGACTCTGGGCCGGGATCATGAGAGCTTCCTGAGTCCCCGCTGAGAAGCCCGACAGAACCGCGTATGCCCGATATAAGGCCCCCGGCGTGAAGCCCGCTTCGGGAGCCCGGGACCCGGTCGGATCAGCGGCAGCCGCAGGAGCGGCGGATCACCAGGGCCGAGGGGAACTGCTTGAGCCGCTCGCGCCGCGAGCCCGCCACGCGCAGCCCGTCGTCCAGGACGAGGTCGACCGCGGCGCGGGCCATCGCCGGGCGGTCCGAGGCGACGGTGGTCAGCGGCGGGTCCGTCAGCCCGGCTTCCTTCACGTCGTCGAAGCCCGCGACGGCCAGTTCCTCGGGCACGTCGATGCGCAGCTCGCGGGCGGCCCGCAGCACGCCGATGGCCTGGTCGTCGGTGGCGCAGAAGATCGCCGGGGGGCGCTGGGGTCCGGCCAGGACCTCCAGGGCGACCCGGTAGGCGTCGTAGCGGTTGTACGGGGCCTCGAAGAGCCGGCCCTCGACCGAGCGGCCCGCTTCCAGCATGGCGCGCCGCCAGCCCTCGACGTGGTCGGCGACCGGGTCGCCGACGGACGGGGTGTTCTCGACGCCGCCGATGCAGGCGACGTACGCGTGGCCGTGCTCCAGCAGGTGGCGGGTGGCGAGCTGGGCGCCGCCGATGTCGTCGGTGACGACGGCGACGTCGTCGATCGCCTCGGGGCGCTCGTGCAGCAGCACGACCCGCGCGTCCCAGGCCTCGATCTCGGAGGCGGCGCGCTCGCTCATGCCCTGGCTGACCAGGATCAGCCCGGACACCCGCATGCCGAGGAACGCGCGCAGGTAGTGCACCTCGCGCTCGTCCCGGTAGTCGGAGTTGCCGACCAGGACCATCTTTCCGCGCTCGGCGGCGGCCTGTTCGACCGCGTGCGCCATCTCCGCGAAGAACGGCTGCCGGGCGTCCGGGACGATCATGCCTATGAGGTCGGTGCGCCGCGAGGCCATCGCCTGTGCGACCCGGTCCGGGCGGTAGCCCAGCTCCTTGATCGCGGCGAGGACACGCTCGCGCGTGGCCGGGGCGACCGGCCGGGGTCCGTTGTTGATGACGTAGCTCACGACCGCGGTAGACGTTCCCGCAAGTCGTGCCACATCGTCCCGCGTCACCTTGGCCACGCGGTGGAGTCTACGCGGGGTGACCTAGCTGTGGGCAGGGCGGCCGGGAGAGCGGGTGTGCGGGCCCGTGTCGGCCATCCGGGGGACGGCCCGGTCGGCTTCGGCGACCACGCCCGCGGCGGCCTGGGTGACCGCCTTCTGCCGGGCCTCCTCGGCCGCCCGTTCGACCTTCTCGGGGGTCACGAAGCGGTAGCCGACGTTGCGGACGGTGCCGATGAGCGACTCGTGCTCGGGGCCGAGCTTGGCCCGCAGGCGCCGCACGTGGACGTCGACCGTCCGGGTGCCGCCGAAGTAGTCGTAGCCCCAGACCTCCTGCAGCAGCTGGGCGCGGGTGAAGACCCGGCCCGGGTGCTGCGCGAGGTACTTGAGCAGCTCGAACTCCTTGAAGGTGAGGTCGAGGACCCGGCCCTTGAGCTTGGCGGAGTACGTCGCCTCGTCGACCGACAGGTCGCCGTTGCGGATCTCCATCGGGGAGTCGTCGGAGCCGAGCTGCTGGCGGCCGGTGGCCAGGCGCAGCCGCGCCTCGACCTCGGCGGGACCCGCGGTGTCGAGGAGGACGTCGTCGATGCCCCAGTCGGCGGTGACGGCGGCGAGGCCGCCCTCGGTGACGACGAGGATCAGCGGGCAGCCCGGTCCGGTGGAGCGCAGCAGCTGGCACAGGGAGCGCACCTGCGGCAGGTCGCGGCGGCCGTCGACGAGGATGACGTCGGCGCCGGGGGTGTCCACGAGGGCGGGGCCCTCCGCGGGGGCCACCCGGACGCTGTGCAGGAGCAGCCCGAGGGCGGGCAGCACCTCGGTGGACGGCTGCAGGGCGTTGGTCAGCAACAGCAGTGAACTCATCGTCGCCACCCCCGTACCGGGGTCTGGCGGTTTCGCCGGTGGTGCACGGTTCGCTCGGCCATCACGTCGGTTCCTCCTCGGTCCCGTCGAGGACATGCGGCACTGCTTCGTACGACTGTCCCGGCGGCCCCGCCTCCCCGCGCCCTGAGGAGCCCGTGGCCGCCACTGTTCTCGCTCTGTTCAACGTGCTGAAAGCACAAAAGGACCCGGGGGCTACGTTGCCCGGATCCTCTGCGAAGCCAGAATAGCCCACCGGCGCCGCGCGGGCCGAGGCTTCGACGGGCCCGGATTCTGTGGTCCCCGCCACCTTCCGGCGCAGGTTGCGCCCGGTTTCACCGGATCGGTGGACCCCCGTCGGGCCGACCGGGCGCATGCGGGGCGCGCGGAGGCACGCCGGGGTCGGGGCCGGTAGGGGCCATCATGGAGCCCGACGGTACGGAGCCGACGATAGGAGCTGCAGTGGCAACCGGAACCATCCGCTACTGGGCCGCGGCCAAGTCCGCGGCCAAGACGGCGGAGGAGGCGTACTCGGCGCGGACCCTGGCCGAGGCGCTCGACGCCGTGCGGGAACGCCACCCCGGGGAGCTGAGCCGGGTGTTGCAGCGCTGCTCCTTCCTGGTGGACGAGCAGCCCGTGGGCCTGCGCCCGCACGAGTCCGTCGAGCTGACCGAAGGCGGCACCGTAGAGGTGCTGCCGCCGTTCGCGGGCGGGTGATCCGATGACCACGCCCACGCCGGACGAGCAGCGGCCCGAGCAGCCGCAGCAGCAGGATCCCTTCGCGGATCCGTACGGGACCCAGACCTGGCAGTCGGAGACCTGGGACACCAGTTACCAGCCGGTGCAGCCGCCCGCCCCGGCCCCCGCGCCGCTGGAAGGCATCCCGGGCCAGTCCTGGGCCCAGCCGCAGCAGCCGGTGGCGCCGGAGGGCTGGTTCCGCGACGAGGCGCAGCCCTCGTACCCGGACCCGGCCCAGCAGGCGTACCAGCAGCAGCCGCAGCAGCCCCAGCAGCCGCACCAGTACCAGCAGCAGCCGCAGCAGCGCCTGGGGCAGCACCGCGCGCCCGACCCGGCCCCGGTGGCGGACTGGTCCCACGGCGGCGCCCAGAACGGCCTCCAGGGGGCCGCCCCGGCCGCCCCGGCCGTCCCGTGGCCGGACGGCTCCGGTGCGGGCGCGGCGGCGGAGACGGCGTACCTGCCGCCCTACCGGGAGGAGCCCGCGGCGCACGCGGCCGCGGAGACGGCGTACCTGCCGCCCTACCGCGAGGACGACCAGCACCAGCAGCAGCACCAGCAGCAGCCGTACGTCCCGGCCCCGGCGCCCGCCGCCGAGCCGATGGCGCCGGACGCCTGGTTCCGCGACGACGCGCGGTCCGCGCCGCGGCCCGACGAGCGCGTGGACCCCGGCGCGGACTGGTCCCGGGGCGCCCACGCCGCCGGGGTCGAGGCGGCGGCGGAGCGCACCGCGTACCTGCCGCCCTATCCCGGCGACGCGCAGGAGCGGTCGGCCCCGGCCCACGCCGCTGCCCCGGCCCACGCCGCTGCCGCTGCCGCCGGGACGCCCGCGCCGCCGGCGGGTCCCGGCGCGGAGTACTCGCCGCCGACCCTCGGCGGCAGCACCCGCGTCGTGGATCCCGCGCAGGCCCGCGCCGAGGGGCGCTCACCGATCATCGATCCGGGTCCGCAGTCGGCCGTGCTGACCGCCGCGCTCGGGCTGCTGCTGGCCGGGGCCGCCTTCGGCGGCTCGTACGCGCTGGTGGCCCCGCTCATCGCGCTGCAGGCGCTCACCGCCGCGGGCTGGTTCCGGCTCAACGGCATGTGGCCGGCCCGGCAGGGCATCGCCCTGGCCTTCGCCGGAGCCGTGGCCGCGGACGTCGCCGTGCTCGCGCTGGGGCGTCCGTACGGGCCGGGCGCGATCATCGGGACGCTGGGCGCGTGGGTGCTGCTGACCCTGGTGCTCCAGCTGCGCAGCCACGCGGACCCGGACGAGCGGATGTACGGGCTGATGGCCTCGGTGGCCTCGGCCGCCCTCGCGATCGTCTGCGCCGGGTACCTGGCCGCCGACCCGGCCGCGGTGAGCGTCGGTGCGGCCGCCGTCGCGGTGGCCGTCTTCGCGCGGGCCCTGCCGCTGCCCACGACGCCCTCCGTGGTGGTCTCGCTGGCCGCCGCGGCCGGCGCCGGCATCGCGGTCGGCGGGCTGACCGACATCGGGGTCGGCGGGGCGCTGCTCGGCCTGGCCGCCGGTGTCTGCGCGCTCGTCGGGCTGCGCGTGGCGGCCTACGACTACCCGTCCAAGTTCGTCCACATGACGGCCGGTGTCGCGCTGCCGCTGGCCGCCGCGGCGCCCGCGGTCTACCTGATCGGGCGGGTGGTCGGCTGACGCCCGGCGGATCGCGGGCATGGTCAACTAGAACGCACGTACCGAGAAGTAGGGGGAGTGGAACGTGCGTTTCCTGAAGGTGATCGTGATCCTCGGCGTACTGCTGGGCGGGATCTTCGTGGGGGCCGACCGGCTCGCGGTCGGCTACGCGGAGGACGAGCTGGCCACGAAGGTCCAGGCGGGGCGGGGCCTCGCCGGGGAGAGCAGCGTGGACATCCACGGCTTCCCGTTCCTGACCCAGGTGCTGGACTACCGGCTGGAGCAGGTCGACGTGACGATGCACGGGGTCCAGGCCCCGGGCCCCGACGGCCGCAAGGTCCGGATATCCCAGCTCGACGCGCGCTTCCACGACGTGAAGCTGGACAGCGGCTACACCAGCGGCAAGGCGGCGCGCGCCGACGGCTCCGCGCTCCTCACGTACGCCGACCTCACCGAGGCCTCGCAGAACGGGGTCACCGTGACCTACGGCGGGGCCCCAGGCAAGGTGAAGGTGACCGCGACCGTCGAGGCGCTGGGCAAGACCTTCACGCGCAGCGTGGTCTCCACGATCAGCCTGGTGGACGGGACGACGGTGCGGGTGCGCGCCGACGAGGTGCCGGGTGAGGGCCTGCCCGGGGTCGAGGGCCTGGTGCGCAAGCGGACCGACTTCGACCGGCGGCTCGACGGCGGTCTGCCGGCGGGGCTGAAGCTGTCCGCGCTGACCTCCGACGAGAGCGGCGTGCACCTCACGGTGGCCGGGTCGAACGTGGTGTTGGCCGGATCGTGAGACGGGAAGGTCCGATCCTCAGTCGGATCGGGCCTTCCGTGCTGCTCCGAAGGGGTGCCGGGCCCCTTCCCGAGGGGCTGCGGGAGACGCGGATCCCACTATGCGGACGATCCTGTCTCGAAATATGACACGCCGGTGACAGGGCGGCCGATTCGTCCCTACGATCCATGGCTATGAAGCATCAGCAGGCGGACCTCACGAAGCGACGGGCAGTAGACCTGTGTCGCGTCGCCGCCATGCTCTGTCGCCCTTTCTGAGCGACCCGCTCCCCTTTTCGGCCGCACGACGGCCTCCCGAGCGTGACCCCACCCGCCTCCCGCCCCCTCGCCTCCCCGCGCGGGACGTGTCCGAGCGCACCCGGGTGCACGCCGAACGGTCATCGAACCGGCCGAGCCGCGCCACCGCAGCAGCCCGCACCACCCGCACCGCCCCGCCGCACACTGCCCCGGAGGAGAACACCATGAGCCGCAGCGACGTCCTCGTAGACGCCGACTGGGTCGAGGCCCACCTGAACGACGCGAACGTCGTCGTCGTCGAGGTGGACGAGGACACGTCCGCCTACGACAAGAACCACATCACGAACGCCGTCCGCATCGACTGGCAGCGCGACCTCCAGGACCCGGTGCGCCGCGACTTCGTGGACCAGGAGGGCTTCGAGAAGCTCCTCTCGGCCAAGGGCATCGCCAACGGCGACACGGTCGTCCTCTACGGCGGCAACAACAACTGGTTCGCGTCCTACGCCTACTGGTACTTCAAGCTCTACGGCCACCAGGACGTCCGCCTGCTCGACGGCGGCCGCAAGAAGTGGGAGCTGGACTCCCGCGACCTGGTCGACGGCTCCGACGTCCCGCAGCGTCCGGCCACCGAGTACAAGGCCAAGGCCCAGGACTCCTCCATCCGCGCCTTCCGCGACGACGTCGTGGCCGCGATCGGTGCGAAGAACCTGGTCGACGTGCGCTCGCCCGACGAGTTCAGCGGCAAGCTGCTCGCCCCGGCGCACCTCCCGCAGGAGCAGTCGCAGCGTCCCGGCCACGTGCCGAGCGCCCGCAACATCCCGTGGTCGAAGAACGCCAACGACGACGGCACCTTCAAGTCGGACGAAGAGCTGACGGCCCTCTACGAGGCCGAGCAGGTCGATCTGGCGAAGGACACCATCGCGTACTGCCGCATCGGTGAGCGCTCCGCGCTCACCTGGTTCGTGCTGCACGAGCTGCTGGGCCAGGAGAACGTCAAGAACTACGACGGCTCGTGGACCGAGTACGGCTCGCTGGTCGGCGTGCCGATCGAGCTGGGCGCCAACAAGTAATCCCGTACGGCCTGTAGCAGGACGCGCGTACTACCTCTCTAGGACAGGACAGAGAACATGTGTGGAGCACAGATCGGCGGGCCCTCCCTCGACACGCTCAAGCCGGGCGAGACGGCCATCCAGGGCCAGATCACGCAGGGCGGCGAGCCGGTGTCCGGCTACGTCCGCCTGCTGGACTCGACCGGTGAGTTCACGGCCGAGGTCCCGACCTCCGCGACCGGCCAGTTCCGCTTCTACGCCGCCGAAGGCACCTGGACCCTGCGGGCGCTGGTCCCGGGCGCCAAGGCGGACCGCACCGTCGTCGTCGCCGAGACCGGCGGCGTGACCGACGTGGCCATCGCGGTCTAGTACCGCGGGGCGCGCGCCGAGCGCGCCGCACGACCGGCCGAAGGGCCGCACCCCCGGGGGTTGGACGCCACTGGAACGGGGTGCGGCCCTTCGTGCCGTCCGCGGCCTTCGCGCCGCCCGGATCCGGTTCTATCCTGGGGACATGTACGCCCGGCGTCGGCGCGGCTATTTCCTGCTCATGGGCGGGTGCCTGTTCCTCTTCGTCTCGGCCTGGTCGTGGGTGCGCCTCCTCTCGGTGCCGGCGGCCGTGGCGCTGTGCGTGGTCGCCATGCTGATCCCGCCGGTCGCGGCGATGGCGGCGAACCGGCGCGGCCCGGACGACCGGTGGTGGGACGACCCCTCCGGGGACCCCAAGTCCGACGAGTGGTGGGACGAGCTGGACGGGAAGCGGCGCCGCGAGGACCCGCGGGACGACTGAAACGGTCGATCCATGGCGGAATGATTGATTCCTCGCTATCGAACCGTAATAACAGTGCGTACAACTTCACCCCTGAGATACAAGTCCTCCATGTGCACAGGTGATGCAACCTGTGGCTGCAGTCCTGTGGGGGGACCCTCTCTTGGAACACGAACAGACCATCCCCGAGCCGAGGAAAGAGGGCGAGAACGCCCCGGATCCGGACAGCTCGGAATTTCCGGTGGCAAACACCCCGACCGCTACGCTGAGTGACGTTTCCCGGCGTCGCGGCGGCCGGGCGGTGCTGCTGATCGCCGCCGCGCTGGTGCTCGGCGTCGGCGCCGGGACCGCCACGGGCTACGCCGTCCAGTACGAGCGCCCGCCGACGCCGCTGGGCCCGCTGGCCCAGCAGGGGCTGACCACCCCGAAGCCGATCAAGGCGGACGACTCGACCACGTACCGCTCGATCAACGCGAACCGCTGGGACCGCACGGACGACGACCTCACCAAGATGCTGCTGGAGGCGCCCGCGGGCGCCGCGCAGGTCGAGCGCGGTTACAAGGGCGTCGGCGACTGGGCGGCCGACTGGTTCAACGACCCCGGCCGGGGCCTGCGCTCGATCAACTCGGGCGACGTCCGACGGGTCGCGGTGTCCCACTGGTACGCGGGGGACCGGGTCACGGTGAGCATCACCCTCCTGCAGTTCCGCGACCGCACCGGCGCGGAGGCCTACGCGCGGTCGCAGTCCAGCTACCTGCCGGACACGAAGAAGGGCGCCGGGAACGACGGCGTGCCGCTGCCGGACGGCCTCAAGGGCACCGGCCGCGCCTGGGTGTACTCCAAGGCGCACGAGGAGGCCGGGTACCTGCCGGTCCACGAGGCCCGCGCGATCGCCCGGGTCGGCAACATCGCCATGTACATGGAATACCTCGACAACACGGGGACGATCTCCGAAAAGGACATCGTCGACCTGGCCAAGCGACAGGTGGAGCAGCTGTGACCGAGCCGCGCAACCCGGCCCCGGCCCTCTCCGAGATCACGTTCGACGAGCCCGGCTCCGACCACGGCGTGCCCGCGGGCGCGCCGGAGCCCGCCTTCGCGCAGGAGCAGCTCGCCAGCGCCCGCCCGCCGCGCGCGGTCAACCGCGCGGTCGTGGCCGCCGTCGGCGCCGCGGTGGCGCTCGCGGCCGTCGGGGGCTTCGGCGTCTGGGCCAAGGGCTGGATCGCCGACGCCGACCGCGCCTCCGCCACCGTGTACTGGCAGGAGCAGGACCCCGCCCCGCAGGCCGTGGCGCCCACCCCGCCGGTCGTCTCGCTCGGCGAGCTCGGCGACCGCCTGATCGAGGTGCCGGAGCACTACCGGCCGGGCCCCGACCTGGGCGAGCACAGCAACTTCTTCACCGTGCCGGGCGCCAAGGCCGCCCAGCTCATGAAGGAGAACAACGGCAACCTCCCCGCCGACCGGCGTGCGGAGAGCAACAAGATGATCGACGGGCTCAAGCTCAAGGGCCAGGCCGGACGGACCTTCCGCGACGAGTCAGGGGACGCGGTCGTCGAGATCTCGCTGACCCAGGCGGACCCGCAGGCGGTCAAGCAGTTCGGCGAGTTCACCAAGAAGCTGCTCGAACTGATCGGCGACGACCGGCAGGCGCCCAAGGTCGAGGGGTACCCCGAGGCCAAGTGCGCCCTGCGGTCCGTCGGCGACGACCAGAAGAACGACGAGGGCGAGAAGAAGGCCCCCCTGGAGTCGGTGCTCTGCGCCGCCTCCCAGGGCGACTTCCTGATCAGCTTCCACGCCTACGGCGGCACGCCCTTCGACGCCGCCGCGCAGGTCAAGCTGTTCCGCACCCAGCTCGACCACCTGAAGTCCCCCGGGGAGTCCGCGTGACCGACAAGACCGCCACCGAGACCCTGGCCGCCGCCGGGACCCCCGCGGCCGGGACCCCCGCGGCCGAGACCCCCGCGACCCCGGCCCCGGTCGCGCCGGAGCCCGCGCCCGCGGTCGCGGTCGCGCCCGGAGCCGCCCCGGCCGCGAACCCCTTCGCCGCGCCGGACCTGTCCGCCGCGCCGGAGGCCCCGCGGGACCGCCGCGCGCTCTTCGCCTCCCTGCGCTGGACGGCGGCCGTGCTGGTCTTCGCCGCCACCGCGGCGCTGACGGCGTACGCCGTGGTCGAGCCGGAGCGCACGCGGATCCCGGGCCTGTCGACGCTGGGCGACGGCCGCTGGGACTACCCCGCGATCACCAAGCCCGTGCTGCCCGCGGGAGCCCCGCTGCCCTACGGCCCGGACAACGCCGAGGGCATCCACTACGCGGCGCTGAGCCAGCTCCTGCTGCCCGCTCCGGAGGGCTCCACGCCCGACGAGAGCCTCAAGGCGGACAAGGACGGCATGGTCGCCCAGGACCGCTTCCTCGCCGAGTTCTCCGGGAAGTTCCACGACCGGGTGGTCCAAGGACTCAAGGAGGACGCCGGGCTGCGCCAGATCGCGGGCCGCGGCTGGACCACCCCCGACGGCACCGCCACCCGCGTCTACCTGCTGCGCTTCCACTCCAGCGGCTTCGTGGCCTCCTTCGAGGGCTGCAAGTCCGGCATGGCGCTGCCGGGCGCGGACTCCTTCGACCTGGACTCCGCCTGGTCCAAGGCGCTGATCGGGCAGTCCACGAAGGGGCGGATGGAGCACACCGCGGTCACCACCTTCGTCGAGGAGAAGCCCTACGGTCCGCAGCAGACGAAGGTCGGCTGCATCCAGGCCGGTGACCTCCTCGGCATGGTCATCCAGACGCGGAAGGACGCGGTCGCCGACGTCCCCTTCCACCAGACGGTGGTCCTCCAGGACCAGCTCCTGGAATAGCGCGCGGGACGGGTCCGTCAGCGGTACGGCCTACCTCACACGGTGCCCCGGGGCCCGGGCCAGTAGGCTTGGGCCCCGGCCCGCATTGCCCACCGAACCCAACCGAACCTTCCGAGGAGCACCCCGTGCTTGAGGCAGTCTTCACCTCCCTGCTGGTCCTGGTCTGCGTCGGCGTTCTCGCCTTCAGCGGTCTGGCCGTGAAGAAGCTGTACCAGGGCCAGCGCTGATCGCCTGATCCGCCTGCCCTCCGGAACCCCTCCTCCCACAGATCGCCTGAGCAGCCATTCATGATCCAGATCCCGTCCGACCTGAACCCGGACCTCCTGCCCCTCGCCTTCCTCCTCGGTACCTGGGAGGGCGCGGGCGTCTTCGACTACCCCGGTGAAGAGAAGTGCAACTTCGGCCAGGAGGTCGTCTTCGCCCACGACGGCCGGGACTTCCTGGAGTACTCCTCGCACACGTGGGTCCTCGACGCCGACGGCAAGAAGGTCCGCCCGCTGGAGTCCGAGAAGGGCTACTGGCGCATCGACAAGGAGCGCAAGGTCGAGGTCGTCATGGTCCGCGACCAGGGCGTCGTGGAGATCTGGTACGGCGACCTGGCCGACCAGAAGCCCCAGATCGACCTGATCACCGACGCGGTCGCGCGCACCGCGGCCTCCCGCCCGCACAGCGGCGGCAAGCGGCTCTACGGCTACGTCAAGGGCGACCTGATGTGGGTCGGCGAGAAGGCCACCCCGGAGATCGAGCTGCGCCCGTACATGTCCGCGCAGCTGAAGAAGGTCGTCACGCCCGAGGAGGTCGCCGAGATGGCGCGCAACCTCCCGGACATGCCCGACGACGGCATCGCCTTCTTCCGCTGAGCCCCGCGGGGCACCACGGCGGCTACGCACGGTGAAAGGGGACCGCGGAACCTCCGCGGTCCCCTTCCGCGCGCCTACACTGGGCCCGTGGTGAGCACCGACTGGAAGAGTGACCTGCGCCAACGGGGATACCGCCTGACCCCGCAGCGCCAGCTCGTGCTGGAAGCGGTGGACGTTCTCGAACACGCCACCCCCGACGAGCTCCTCGTGCACGTCCGCAAGACCGCCTCCGGGATCAACATCTCCACCGTGTACCGGACCCTGGAGCTGCTGGAGGAGCTGGGCCTGGTCTCGCACGCCCACCTCGGACACGGGGCGCCGACCTACCACCTCGCCGACCGGCACCACCACATCCACCTGGTCTGCCGGGACTGCACCGGGGTGATCGAGGCGGACGTGGACGTGGCCGCCGACTTCACCGCGAAGCTGCGCGCCGAGTTCGGCTTCGAGACCGACATGAAGCACTTCGCGATCTTCGGGCGCTGCCGCGACTGCACCGCGAAGGCGGCTGCCGCACCGGCACAGGCGCAGTCGTAGGCTGGGGTCCATGACCAGCCCTTTGCTCAATCTTCCCGGTGCAGTGGCGGCAGAAGGCCGTGACGAGGGCGTAGCAGCCCACTACGGAGAGCTGTACGGCGAACAGCGCGCCCTCGCCGACGGCCGCGGCTTCGTGGACCTCTCGCACCGTGGCGTCATCACCGTCTCCGGTCCCGAACGGCTGTCCTGGCTGCACCTGCTGCTCACCCAGCACCTCACCGAACTGCCGGCCGGACAGGCCACCGAGGCGCTGATCCTCTCCGCGAACGGGCACATCGAGCACGCCCTCTACCTGGTCGACGACGGCGAGACGGTGTGGGCGCACGTCGAGCCCGGCACCCAGGAGGCGCTGCTCGCCTACCTGGAGTCGATGAAGTTCTTCTACCGCGTCGAAACCGCCGACCGCACCGGCGACTTCGCCGTCGTGCACCTCCCGGCCGGTTCGACCGCCGAGGTGGCCAAGGAGCACGCCGTACGGGAGACCGCGTACGGCCGCGACGTCTTCCTGCCCCGCGCGGAGCTGGCGGCCTTCGCCGCCGCGCACGGCCCGGCCGCCGGTCTGGACGCCTACGAGGCGCTGCGCGTGGAGGCCCACCGCCCGCGGCTCGGCGCCGAGACCGACCACCGCACGATTCCGCACGAGCTGGGCTGGATCGGCACCGCCGTCCACCTGCAGAAGGGCTGCTACCGGGGGCAGGAGACGGTCGCCCGCGTCCACAACCTGGGGAAGCCGCCGCGCCGCCTGGTCTTCCTGCACCTGGACGGCTCGGACGTCCTGCTCCCGCCGCACGGCACGCCCGTGCGGCTGGCCGCCGACGGCGCGGAGGGCCGCCAGCTCGGCTTCGTCACCACCGCGGTCCGCCACCACGAGCTGGGCCCGATCGCCCTCGCGCTGGTGAAGCGGAACGTCGCGGTGGACGCGCAGCTGCTGGCGGGCACGATCGCGGCCGCGCAGGAGGTCGTCGTGGCGCCGTAGCGCCCCGGCGCCGTCCCCCCGTACCGCCTCAGATGTCGATGACGATGGTGAACGGGCCGTGGTTGGTGAGCGAGACGCGCATGTCCGCACCGAACCGGCCCGTCGCCACCGTCGCCCCGAGGGCCCGCAGTTGGGCGACGACCTCGTCCACCAGCGGCTCGGCGACCGGCCCCGGAGCGGCCGCGTTCCAGGTGGGGCGGCGGCCCTTGCGGGCGTCGCCGTAGAGCGTGAACTGGGAGACCACCAGCAGCGGCGCGTCCACGTCGCTGCAGGACTTCTCCGCCTCCAGGATCCGTACGGACCACAGCTTGCGCGCCAGCAGCGCGGCCTTCTCCGGTGTGTCGTCGTGGGTCACCCCCACCAACACGCACAGTCCCTCACCGACGATCTCGCCGACGGTCTCGCCCGCGACGACGACGCTCGCGCCGTCCACCCTCTGCACCACTGCTCGCATACGACCTGTGTACCAGGCGTGCACCCGTCCGGGGCCGATCGGGTGCAGTGGACCTGCATCCGGACCACGGAGAGTGGCACGATGCTCGCAGGCGGTGCTGCCATGCACCGGTCGAGGGGACGGACACGAACGCATGAACACTTCTGGCACCGGCACGGGCACCGGCACCGACACCTCAGTGACCTCCACGGCAACGTCCACGACGCTCTCCACGGCGACCTCCGTGGCCCGGCCGCCCGCGCAGCGCACCGGCACGGCCACGGCCACCGGGGACCCGCAGCGGCCCGCCGTCTCGCTCGGCCTGCCCGAGCTGCGCGCGCTGCGCCGCGACGCGCAGCGCGACGAGGCCGACCTGAGCTACGTCCGCAGACTCCTGCAGGGCCGGATCGACATCCTGCGCGCCGAACTGGCCCGCCGCACCGATCCCGAGTCCCCCGTCGTCGACCGGCTCTCCGAGATCCTCGCCGACGCCCCCTCCAGCCGCAGCGCCTCCGCGCGCCACGTCACGCTCGGCACCCCGCACAGCGAGGAGTACCGGCTGCTCGCGGCGGAGATGCTGGCCGACGTCGAGCTGTCGGACCTGGGCGCCCGTACGGACGGCGAACTGCACGAGGGCATGGGCAAGCTGGTCCGCTACGAGCAGCAGGTCTCGCGCCGCCGGCAGCAGTTGCAGCACACGGCGGACGACTGCAGCGCGGAGATCACCCGGCGCTACCGGGAGGGCGAGGCGCAGGTCGACGACCTGCTGGTCTGACCCGTGCCGGTCCGACCGGCCGCGCCGCCCCGCCGGTCCGGCGCCGGAAAATGGGGCGACCCGGTGCCGCGGCGCGATTAGCGTGGCCCGTCATGAGCATCGACGTCCGGACCATCGCCGAATCCGAACTGCCCTCGTGGCTGGGCGCCGTGGCGACCGGCTTCCTGACCGCCACGCCGGTCACCGAGTCGGACATCGTCCAGCGCGCCGCGTACACGGACCTCACCCGCACCCAGGGCGCCTTCGACACGGACACCGGCCGCTGCGTGGGCACCTTCCGTTCGTTCGCGCAGCAGATCACCGTGCCGGGCGGCGCGCAGCTGCCCGCGAGCGCGGTCTCCAACGTCACCGTGTCGCCCACGCACCGGCGCCGCGGCCTGCTCGGCCGGATGATGCGCGCCGAGCTCTCCGCCGCCAAGGAGCGCGGCGACGTGCTGTCGACGCTGATCGCCGCCGAGTACCCCATCTACGGCCGCTACGGGTACGGGCCCGCCACCGCCGTCTCGGAGTGGGAGATCGACGTCCCGCGCACCGGACTCGACCCCCGCTGGGCCGCCCCCGCGGACGGCGGCCGGATCGACCTGGTGGACGCCGCCGAGATGCGCCGGGTGGGCCCCGCCGTGCACGAGCGGCTGCGCGCCGCGACGCACGGCGCGATCGACCGTCCGGAGCGCTGGTGGAACCTGGCCACCGGCCTGGAGGAGATCTCCGTCCGCCCCTACAAGCCCCGGTTCTTCGCGGTCTACCGCTCGGCCGCCGGTGAGGTGGAGGGAGTGGTCAGCTACCTGGCGGACGACCACTGGACCGACGCCAAGGTGCCGCTCAACACCGTCGAGGTCAAGGACCTCATCGCGACCACCGTGGCGGCGCAGCGGGCGCTGTGGCACTACCTGTGCTCGATCGACTGGGTGATGAAGGTGCGCACCGGCTACCGGGCCCCGGACGACCTGGTCCCGCTGCTGCTGCCCGACCCGCGCTCCGCCCGCCTGGTGACCGACGCCGACTACCTGTGGGTGCGGCTGCTGGACGTCGCGGCGGCGCTCGGCGCGCGCACGTACGCCGTGCCCGGGAGCCTCGTCCTGGAGGTCACGGACCCGGCCGGGCTCGCCGGCGGCCGCTTCCGGCTGGTCGCGGGGACGGGAGCGGCCGCCTGCGCCCCGACCACCGAGCCCGCGGACCTGCGCCTGGACGTGGCGCGGCTCGGCTCGCTCTACCTGGGCGACGGCTCCGCCGTGCGGTGGGCCGCGCTGGGCGGGATCGAGGAACTGCGCCCCGGGGCGCTGGCCCTGGCGGACGCGGTCTTCCGCACCGCACGGCGACCCTGGTGCCCCGACGTCTTCTGAGCGGCGTCCACGGGGGCCCCGGATGCGTCATAGGGACGACGGACGGCACGAGGACGACGGGCGGCGGGGGAGCGGAGCACGGGATGGACGAGAGCGATCTTGCGGCGGCACGGTTCGAGGAGCAGCGCACGCACCCGCGGGCCGTCGCCCGCCGCATGCTCGGCTCCCCGGCCGAGGCCGAGGACGCCGTCCGGGAGGCCCGGCTGGGGTGGGACCGCTCCGACACGGGCGGGGTGGCCCGGCGGGCGCTCACCTTCCGGCGGCCGTCGCCCTGCGCGCGGCCCGCGCCGGTCGACGGCGCGCCCGGCGCGGTCACGGTGCCCGACGGCAGGCCGGTAGCGGTCACGGGCTTCACGGTCAGCGGCGCCCTCGTCGCCGCGATCGACATCCTGGCGGACCCCGTCCGGCTGGCACACCTCGACGTCGCGGTCCTGGAGGACTGAGCCCTTTGTCTTCGAAGTCTCCGATTCCCCCGCTCCCGTCCCCGCTCCGCTCCCTCGCCGGGGAGGGCCTCGTCGCCGTCCTGCGCGCGGCGGGCTGCGTCTTCGCGGAGGAGGAGGCGGAGCTGCTGCTGGCCGCCGCGGCGGAAGGCGCCGACCTGGCCGCGCTGGTGGCGCGCCGGGTGGCCGGTCAGCCGCTGGAACACGTGGTGGGCTGGGCCGAGTTCTGCGGGCTGCGGATGGAGGTGGGCGCGGGGGTCTTCGTACCGCGCCGCCGCAGCGAGTTCCTGGTGCGCGAGGCCGCGGCCGGGACGCGGGCCGGTGCGGTGGTGCTGGACCTGTGCTGCGGGGTGGGCGCCGTCGGTGCGGCCGTGGCGGCGCGGCTGGGTGGGCGGGACGGCGGGGGCGGGGTGGAGCTGCACGCCGTCGACATCGATCCGGTGGCCGTCTCGTACGCGGCGCGCAACGTGGCGCCGTACGGCGGCCGGGTCTACGCCGGCGATCTCTACGGTCCGCTGCCCACCCGGCTGTTGGGCGCGGTGGACCTGCTGGTCGCGAACGCGCCGTACGTGCCCACGGACCGGATCGCGCTGCTGCCGCCGGAGGCCCGCGAGCACGAACCGCTGGCCACCCTCGACGGCGGCGCGGACGGGGTCGCCGTGCAGCGCAGGGTCGCGGCGGGGGCCCTGCCGTGGCTCGCGCCGGGCGGGCGGCTGCTGATCGAGACCGGCGGGCACCAGGCGCCGCGGACCGCCGAGGCGTTGACGACGGCCGGCTTCGGCGCGGTCGCGGTGGTGTCCTCGGAGGAACTCGAAGCGACCGTGGTCATCGGCACGGCGGCGCTGTAGGGCGGGGGCCCGGGAGTTTGCCGGTGGCGGGGCGAGCGGGTGGAATGCCCGTATGGACACGCAGCGGGACACCGGGCAGGGCGTCGGGCCGGAGGCCGCCGGGTCGGACGCGGCCCCGGGCGGGGCCTCCTCGCGGTACCGGGCCGTCCTGGACGGGGTCGGCCCGCGGCTGCGGCGGCTGCGCGCCCGCCGCGGCCTGACCCTGGCCGCGCTCGCCGCGACGACCGGGATCTCCACGAGCACCCTGTCCCGGCTGGAGTCCGGGCAGCGCCGCCCCGGCCTGGACCTGCTGCTGCCGCTCGCCGACGCGTACGGGGTGCCGCTGGACGACCTGGTGGGTGCGCCGGAGGTGGGGGACCCGCGGGTGCGGCTGACCCCGCGCGCCCTGCCGCACGGCGGAACCTCCGTCGCCCTGTCCCGGAGCCCGGGACCGCTCCAGGCGTTCAAGATGGTCATCACGGACCGGGGCGCCGAACCGGACCTGCGCACGCACGAGGGCTACGAGTGGCTGTACGTCCTGGACGGCCGCCTGCGCCTGGTCCTCGCCGACCACGACCTGGTCCTCGGCCCCGGCGAGGTGGCGGAGTTCGACACCCGCGTGCCCCACTGGTTCAGCAGTGCGGACGGCCGCCCGGTCGAGCTGCTCAGCCTCTTCGGCCGACAGGGCGAGCGCATGCACGTCCGCGCCAAACCCCGGCAGGCACCCGGGGCGCAGGGGGGCCAACCCCCGCCCGCACCGGGCGGTTAGCGGGGTCGTGGCGGGTGGGCGGCCCGGGACATGCTGGTCAGGCCGGTGCGTACCGCCGGATTCCCCACCATCGATCAGGAGTTGGCCCGTGCGTGTGCAGACGTGGCAGAGGTTCCCCTCCCCGCTCGGGGCCGTGCTGGCCGGCGCCGTCCTGGCGCTGTCGGGGCTGGCGTCGCCCGCGGCGATCGCCGCCACCGCCCGCCCGGACTCCGTCCAGCGGGGTCTGGACGCGCTGGTGCGCGAGGACGGCCTGCCCGGGGCGCTGGCGAGCGTCAAGGGGCCGGGCGGGCGCTCGCGTTCGTACACCGCGGGCGTCGGCGACCTGGCCACCGGGGCGCCGGTGCCCGCGGACGGGCAGGTGCGGATCGGCAGCAACACCAAGGCCTTCACCGCGGTGGTCGTGCTGCAACTGGTGGCCGAGGGGAAGGTCGGCCTCGACACCCCGGTCGACGAATACCTGCGGGGGCTGGTGCGCGGCGAGCGGATCGACGGCCGCCGGATCACCGTGCGACACCTGTTGCAGCAGACCAGCGGTCTGCCCAACTACACCGAGTACGACCTCCAGTTGCGCCACTACGAACCCCGCGAACTCGTCGACATCGCCCTGCGGCACGAGGGCCACTTCGAGCCGGGCCGGAAGTGGGAGTACAGCAACACGAACTACGTGCTGGCCGGCATGATCGTCGAGGCGGTCACCCACCGGCCGATCGGCGAGGAGATCGACCGGCGCGTCATCCGGCCCGTCGGGCTGCGCCACACCTACTTCCCCGCCTCCGGCGACATCACCATCCGGGAGCCCCACCCCAAGGGTTACGACCGGGAGGCCGCGGGCGCCCCGCCGCGCGACGTCACGGAGATGGACCCCTCCTGGGCCTGGGCGGCGGGCGGGCTGATCTCCACCAACGCGGACCTCAACCGCTTCTACGGCGCGCTCCTCTCCGGCGACCTGCTGCCGAAGGCCCAACTGGACCAGATGCGGACCACGGTCTCCGCCGAGTTCTTCGGCCCCGGCGCCCGCTACGGCCTGGGCCTCGCGAGCTTCCCGCTGTCGTGCGGCGGCGTCTACTGGGGCCACGGCGGCAGCTTCCCGGGGTACGAGACCCGCGGCGGCGTCACCGCCCGGGGCCGCGCCGCGAACATCGCGGTGACCGCGCAGCCGACCGACAAGGCCACCATCGACCGCATGGCCACCCTGGTCGACACGGCCCTGTGCCAACGCTGACCGGCCGGGCCGTCGTCCGCCGCGATATCGGTGCGATATGCGGGCTTCGTAGCGTCCCTTCGGCGGTGCGCATCGGCACGGCCACGACGAAAGGACGCAACGGCATGCGCAAGCTCACGACCCTCGCCACCGCAACCACCGGCGCCGCGCTCGTGCTGGCCGTCGGCGCGGGCACCGCCTCCGCCGACTCGGTCATCTCCGCCCCCTGGGACACGAGCGTCACCGGTGCGAGCAGCACCGGCACGGTCAGCACCGCGTGGGTGAACAACGCGGGCACGGTGACGGCGAAGGGCACCCTCAAGGTCACGGACCCCAAGGCCTGTTACACGGTCTCGGTCGGCGTCGGCTTCATCGGCAAGCCGCGCGGTCCCCAGATCTGGGTCAAGGCACCGCAGAAGCAGTGCGGCCCCGGCACGATCGACGTGTCCGCCACGATGGGCCCGTACACCTTCTGGGACGGCCCCTGGGTCCGCATCTGCAAGGACGGCGACACCACCACGGCCTGCAAGGGCTGACGCCGCCGAGCGCGGTACGGGGCGGACACCGCCAGGGCCCACCCCGTACCGCACCCCCGCCGCCCCCGCCTCACGCCATGGTGACGCCCATGCCCCTTTGGGCCAGGGTCTCGACGACCGCGCCGAACAGGTCGTAGGGCCGGCCGTCCGGCGTCAGGGCGTGGGACAGGTGCCGTCGGGCGGTCGCGGCGTCTCGCCACAGCAGGGTGGCGGGGGCGGTGTGGCCGAAGGCGCCGCTCAGGCAGTCGTCGAGGCCGGCGAGAGAGCTGCCGAAGTATCCGCCGGGCCCGTTGACGGCCTCGCCGAGCGCCAGGTAGAGGGCTGGTTCATCGGTGACGTGCCGGCCGTCGAGTACATAGGAGTGCCCGGCCGGACGGTCGCGGTGGGTGCGTCGGCAGCCCCGCTCCCGGACGAGATCGCGCCAGGCGCCGCGGCGGCGGGTGTCGAGGCCGGCCCAGGCGTTCACGGCGTCCGGCGGCCCGGAGAGCCACCGTTCCCAGACGGGCCGGGCGTGTTCGGGAACGGGCGTGAAGCGGTCCCCGTCGAGCTCCAGGTCGATCAGGTCCCCTCCGCGGGCGGACGGACGCCAGCCGCTGACCGTGGCCTGCTGCAGGAGCCGATCGGTGAGCGGCTCACCCGCGCCGTCGCGCACCTCCAGGGCCGCCTCCCCCAGATCCAGCGCCCGCCGGGTGCCCTTCGCCAGCGCCGCCCTGAGCCGGTCGCTCGGGGCGAGCCCCCGCAGGATCAGCGGGGGCGGCGGCTGCTCGGGCGGCAGGACGCGGGCGAACTCCCGGCAGGAGCCCAGCCAGCGGTGCCCGTCGTGCAGGCGTACGCGCCCCCGGTGCCCTTCGGGTGGGCCCAGGTAGTCGTCCGTGCCGGTGAGCAGCAGACCGTCCGCCCCGGGGAGGCGGTGCTCCACGCTCTGCGCGTCCTCCAGCAGCCAGGCGTCGAGCGCCTCGTCGTCCGGCACCAGCCACACCTGCTCGCCGACCCAGGCGGGCGCGCCGCGATCCTGCGGAACCCACCCCCGCAGTTCGTACGTCTCGCGCCCGGACTCCCCGAAGAGTCCCTCCACCTCGCCGCAGGCGCCCCAGACCCGCCCGTGCTCGGTCCCGGTCCGGGTCCCGGTCAGCGTGTACCGCGCGCTCACGCGCTCGTTCTCGTCCTCGTGCACGGTGGCCATCATCCCCGGGCCGCCCACCATCGATCACGCCCCGCCCCCGCGGTCGGCGGTGGGGCGGGTGGGAGTTATTGCAAGCAGCTGCTTGCAATAGTTAGCAGAGTGCGGCAGGATCGGGGCATGGCATCGCTCAACGTCGGGAACCTCGGCGAGTACCTCCGCGAGCAGCGGCGGCAGGCTCAGCTCTCGCTGCGGCAACTGGCCGATGCGGCGGGGGTGTCCAATCCGTACCTCAGCCAGATCGAGCGCGGGCTGCGCAAGCCGAGCGCGGACATCCTGCAGCAGCTGGCCAAGGCGCTGCGGATCTCCGCGGAGACGCTGTACGTGCAGGCCGGGATCCTCGACGAGCGAGACCGCGACGAGGTGGAGACGCGCGCCGTCATCCTCGCCGACCCGTCGATCAACGAGCGGCAGAAGCAGGTCCTGCTGCAGATCTACGAGTCGTTCCGCAAGGAGAACGCGCTCGACGCCGAGGCCGAGGCCACGGCGGCAGCGGGCTCCGGCTCCGGCTCCGGCCCCGACGACGCGATGCCCCACACGAACTGAACTGTGATCCGGGAGGACCAGCACATGGCCATCGCCGATGACCTGAAGAAGACCCTCACCGACCCGACCCCGCTCTACTTCGCCGCCGGTACCGCGGACCTCGCGGTGCAGCAGGCCAAGAAGGTGCCCGGGCTCATCGAGCAGCTGCGCGCCGAGGCCCCCGCGCGGATCGAGGCCGTGAAGAACACCGACCCGAAGGTCGTGCAGGACAAGGCGCGCGAGGCCCAGGAAGCGGTGACCGCCAAGGTCGCCGAGGTCCTCGGGGCCTTCGACCCGAAGAAGCTCGGGGAGAGCGCGCAGGACCTGGCGCTGCGCGGGGTGGGCGTCGCGGCGGAGTACGCGGTGCGCGCCAAGGAGACCTACGACAAGGTCGCCGAGCACGGCGAGCAGGCCGTGCGCGCCTGGCGCGGCGAGGTCTCCGAGGAGATCGTCGACATCGCCGAGATCGTCGAGCCGGAGCCCGCGCCCGCCCCCGTGGCCGTGGTCGTCGCCCCGGCCGAGCCGGTCGACGACGCGCCCGCCGGTGAGGACAAGCCCGCCGCGAAGCGGACCTCCGCGCGCAAGAGCACGGCCAAGAAGGCCGCCGCCGCGCCGGACGACGCCAGCTGAGGCAGCCCGACCGGGGCGCCCGCGGCGCCGCGGGCGGTACGCGGTACCCCGGACGCATGACACGGACCGGACCGGGCACCTTTGCCGGGGCCCGGTCCGTTGTCCTTCCACGAGGTCGCTCAGCCGGTAGCGTGGCGACGGGGGCGTTCTGACGCAAGCACGCGCGAGAAGGCGGTCGATTCGATGTTGATGCAGGGTTTCAACAATGAGGTGCTCCCCCTGCTGGGTTACGCCATGTTGGCGCTCGCCGTCGCGGCGTTCGTCCTCGCGCTGCTGCCCCGCGAGGACGCCTACCGGGCCGCCAACAAGCAGACCAAGACCTTCTGGCTCGTGATCCTCGGCGTCACGGTCGTGGTGGACTTCTTCCTCGCCCTGCTGTTCCTGCAGATCGCCGGGCTGGTCGCGACCATCGTCTTCTTCGTCGACGTACGCCCCGCCGTCAGGCAGGTCTCGGGCGGCGGGAAGCGCAAGGGCGGCAGCAGCAGCGACGGCCCGTACGGCCCCTACAACGGCGGCCGCTAGCCACCACCGCCGCGCCGCCGCGACCGCCGCCGTCAGCCGGCCGTGCGGTCCAGGCGGTCCAGGAGCACGACGGCGACGTCGTCGGTGAGCTCGCCGCCGTTGAGGCGGCGGGCCTCGGTGACGGCCGCTTCCAGCAGGCCCTCGCCGCGCAGGCCGCGGCCGAGGTGCCGGTTGATCATCTCGACCATGCCGTCCTGGCCGAGGCGCTCGCGCCCGGCGCCGATCCGCCCCTCGATCAGGCCGTCCGTGTAGAGCATCAGGCTCCAGGTGCCGCCGAGCTCGACCTGGCGGCGGGGCCAGCGGGCCCGCGGCAGCAGTCCCAGTGCCGGGCCGCTGTCGTCGTAGGGGAGCAGCCGTGCGGGGCGGCCCGGCCCGGATATGAGCGGGGCCGGATGGCCCGCGAGGCACAGCCCCGCGCGGCGCCCGTCCGGGGAGATGTCCACGGTGCACAGGGTCGCGAAGATCTCCTCGCAGGGACGTTCCACCTCCAGGACCTCCTGGAGCGTCGCCAGCAGATCGTCCCCGCACAGACCCGCCAGCGTCAGCGCGCGCCAGGCGATGCGCAGCTCCACGCCGAGGGCCGCCTCGTCCGGGCCGTGGCCGCACACGTCGCCGATCATCGCGTGGACGGTGCCGTCGGGGGTGCGGACGGTGTCGTAGAAGTCGCCGCCGAGCAGGGCCCGGCTGCGGCCCGCGTGGTAGCGGGCGGCGAAGCGCAGGTCCGAGCCCTCCAGCAGGGGGTGGGGGAGCAGGCCGCGTTCCAGGCGGGCGTTCTCCTGGGCGCGCAGCCGGGATTCGGCCAGCTTGTACTGGGCGATGTCGGCGCGTTTTCGCTCCACCGCGTAGCGGATGGCGCGGCTCAGCAGCCGCCCGTCCAGCTCGCTGCCGAAGAGGAAGTCCTGGGCGCCGACGCGGACCGCCTCGGCGGCCCGCTCGGCGTCGGCCTCGGCGGTCAGGACCAGGACGGCGTGGCGCGGGGCCATGCGCAGCACCTGGCGCAGGGTCGCGAGCTCGTCGTCCACCGGGTCGGCGCCGCCGCCGGGCAGGGACAGGTCGAGCAGGATGCAGTGCACGTCATGGGTGAGCAGCCGCTCCGCCTCGGTGAGGTTGCGGGCGGTGCGGATGCGGATGCGGTGGCCGTCGGAGTCGAGGATCTCGGGCACGGTGAGACCGGCCGGGTCGTCCTGGATCACCAGCAGCGTCAGGGCCTGCGGGCCGGCGGGCTGGGCCGCTCCCGAAGGGGTCGCGCCGAGGCGGTCCGCCGCGGTGCGGGGCGTCCCCGGGTGCGCGGCGCCGCCGGACGGGGGCGTACCGGTCTCGGGCGTGCCGGACCGGGCCGTGCCGCCCGGCTGGGGCGGTACGACGGCGTACGTGGCGGGCGGGCGGGCCTGACCGCTTTCCGCGGGCGGGGTGTCCCTCTGCCGCGGTACGGATGCGGGCATCGTCTCCGGTTCCTTCCCTCCCCCCGAGGGTGCGCTCGTGCGCCCCGACCCTAGCGGTCCCCGCCCGGCACGTGAATGGTGTGGCCGGCGGCCGCCCCCGGCATATGCCCTTATCGCGTGGGATGGCCCGTCCTGGGATGACCAACGTCACCTCGCGGCGCGCCCGCGTCCCGCCGACCGGGACCGGCGCCGCGGGGAAGCGGAACCGTGCCCGCGGGCTCCACCCCACCCGGGACCGGAGCCCCCACCACAACCGGAACCGCCCCGGACCGACAGCCGCGCCCGGATCCGTGCCCGGCTCCCGCGCCCGGCTCCCGCGCCCGCTACGCGTCCGGCCGGACGATCGCCTTGATCGGCATCGAGCCCGCGCCCGCGATCGTGATGTTGCGCCCCGTGCGGGGCGCGTGCACCATCGCGCCGTCCCCGATGTACATGGCGACGTGGCTCGCGTCGTCGAAGTAGATGATCAGGTCGCCCGGCCGCATGTCCTTCACCGCGACCTTCGGCAGCAGCCGCAGCTGCTCCTGCGAGGTCCGGGGGATCGGCCGGCCCGCCGCCAGCCACGCCTGGGAGGTGAGGCCGGAACAGTCGTAGGTGGACGGGCCCACGGCGCCCCACTCGTACGCCTTGCCGATCTGGGCGGTGGCGTACTGGATCGCCTTCTTCCCCGCCTCCGAGGCCGTGCCGTTGATGTCCTTGAGCGCGCCGGTGGACAGCCAGGCGGTCTGCGCCTTGTACTGCTCCTCCTGCTCCAGCTGGAGGAGCCGGGCCTTCTCCTCGGCCTGGAGCTTGCTCTCCAGCTCCTCGGCGGCCTTGATCTTCTGCTCGATCTCCTTCTTGGCGTTCTCCTGCTTGACCCGGTTGGCTTCCAGGGTCTGCCAGTGGGCGCTCGCGTCCGCCGCGTACTGCTGGAGGTCCGCCTGGGTCCGGGACAGCTCGGAGAGCGTGTCCGAGGCGGCCTTCTCGCCCTGGCGCAGCCGGTCGGCGCCGTTCAGGAACATGCTGGGGCTGTTGCTCAGGGCCAGCTGCGCGCCCGGCGGCAGGCCGCCCGAGCGGTACTGGGCGCGGGCCGCGGCGCCCGCGCGGTTCTTGAGCGTCGCGATCCGCTCCTGACCGGCGACCACCTGCTTGGCGATCTCGACGATCTTGTCGGACTGGGTCTTGGCCTCGCCCACCGCGAGGTTGTAGGCGTCCGTGGCGGTGCCCGCCTGGCGGTACAGCGCCTCTATCTCCTTGTGGACCTGCTCCAGCGACTTGGCCCCCGGCTCGGGAGCGGCCGGAGCGCCCGGCGCGGCGGGGGCCGCCGGGGCGGCCGGGGCGGCGGGGGCGGCCGGGGCGGCCGCTGTCTCTTATACACATCTCCGAG